>DLQN01000106.1 GCA_002477595.1 Roseivirga sp. UBA7431 | reverse complement strand
AGGCAAATTGCGGTTGACCTTTCTCATACTTCGGATGCGTTGGCTCGTGATATTCTTGACTATACCTACAAGAAGGGCTTAAATGTGCCTGTGATGGCGAGTCATTCAAACTTTAGAGAGATTTGGGATCATCCACGCAACTTGACCAGAGAGAATGCTCAGGAAATTATCAATAGAGGTGGATTGATTGGGATGAATTTTGTGAGGGCCTTTGTCAATAATGACGAACCTGAAGCACTACTCGATCATATTCAGTATGGTTTTGATTTGATGGGAGGTGAAAATTCGATTGCCTTTGGCGCGGATTTCTTCTATACCGGAGACTTTCCTGACCCAGCGCGCGATCCTTACTACTTTCCGCAACACGAGGATGCTACAAAATATCATGGAATTTTAGATCAACTAAGCTCTGCTTTAACAGCCAATCAGCTCGAAGGGCTGGCACATAAGAATGTAGAAAGATTTATAGCCTCTAACTGGAAATAATAATGGAGATCATACAGAATTATATCAATGGGAAACTAGTTGGAGCAGAAAACGGTCAGTCTTTCGATAATTACAATCCATCCAATGGTCAGGTGTATGGCCAGATTCCAGATTCAACTCAAGGAGATATTCAAAGTGCAGTTGATGCTGCTTCAACTGCCTTCCCATTATGGTCTGCTACAACCCGTCTGGATCGATCGAATCTACTTTTAAAAATTGCAGACCTCATTGATGCGAATCATGATCGGTTGGCAGCAGCAGAGTCAAAGGATAACGGTAAGCCAATCAAACTCGCAAGTAGAGTCGATATACCAAGAGCTTCGGCAAACTTTAGGTTCTTTGCTACGGCCATTCTCCATGAATCAACTGAGGCCCATCAAACTGATCAGGATGCGATCAATATGACTTTAAGGACTCCGATAGGGGTCGTAGGTTGTATTTCTCCGTGGAACCTACCTTTGTATCTTTTTACATGGAAAATAGCCCCAGCCATCGCTGCTGGCAATACCGTAGTCGCAAAGCCTTCAGAGATTACCCCAATGACGGCATTCCTTTTGTCTGAGTTATGTATAGAAGCCGGTCTTCCCGCTGGTGTTTTGAATATCGTTCATGGGACGGGTCCTAATGCAGGCCAAGCGATCTCTGAGCACCCTGAGATTAAGGCCATTTCGTTTACCGGTGGTACTGAGACGGGTAAGCGTATTGCAGCTACAGCTGCGCCAATGTTTAAGAAACTTTCACTCGAACTGGGAGGTAAAAACCCAAATATCATTTTCGCAGATTGTGACTTTGATGAAGCACTAAAAACCTCCGTGCACTCAAGTTTTGCCAATCAAGGACAGATATGTTTGTGCGGATCGAGGATTTTTGTGGAGCGATCTATCTATGACCGCTTTAAGGATGCTTTTGCGAAAAAAGTAAACCAACTATTAGTTGGTGATCCAGCTGACCCAAGCTCTAATCTAGGCGCTGTTGTGTCTAAACCTCATATGGAGAAAGTGTTAGGCTTCGTTGAACTTGCTAAAGAAGAAGGTGGTACCATCCTAACTGGTGGACATCAAGTGAAATTGGCAGGTGCTCTTGCGAACGGATACTATATCGCTCCGACAGTGATCGAGGGCTTGGCTTATGATTGTCAAACTAATCAACAAGAAATTTTCGGTCCAGTAGTAACGATTGCTCCATTTGATACTGAGCAGGAGGTTCTGATGATGGCAAATAGCACGCAGTATGGGCTTTCGGCAACCGTTTGGACGACTAATTTGCAAAGGGCGAATAGGGTCAGTTCAGAGCTGAAAACGGGTATTGTTTGGGTGAACTGTTGGTTGCTCAGAGACCTTCGAACTCCTTTTGGTGGTGTTAAGAAAAGTGGTGTTGGGAGAGAGGGTGGATGGGACGTTCTTAACTTTTTTACCGAGAAGAAGAATGTGTGTATAAAACTATAGTCGTACTATATACGGCATAAAAGTGTATTTAAATTGAAGCAACGGCATATTCATGTGCTTATTCAAAGCTTTTCTAAATTATTGGATTGTTAAATTTTATTTAGTTAAAAATCCTATTAACTTTGGTTTTACAGAATAGAAGACAGTAGCTCTATTCATGTATTTGAAAGTACATTTACTGCTAGGTAAATTAAAGATAAGTCTGGGTGTAGGAATCGAAAGATTCACTATGAGTAGTTAGTTACCCAGGTGTTTAGGTGAAAGGGAGTCGCTCCAACGGGGGTGACTCTTTTATTTTAGCCCTACCAGACTTAAATATTATTTCGTTATCTATTTTCATCAAGTGATTGCCTTTAACTTCTATCTCAAGTGATCACTTTTACGTATCGTAATTTGGTAGGCCATTTCCTATAGCCTGTTGACTTTGTCTTGGTAAGAAGGGTATCTGTGGCACTTTCCTGAGAGGCCTCAGTGAGATTGTGTATGCTTCTCAAAATCAGGTTTATACTTATCGCTTTCAGTCTTCATCCATTTATCCCAGAAGGTGAAATACAATCCATAGTTAAATCGGTACTGCGTATGGTGGAGGCTATGATGAGTCGCTCCAATCATCCATTTGCCCAGCCAGTGTTTATGGAAGCCTTTAGGGTAAATTTCCACATTGGAGTGGTTAATAGCGCTCGTCAGCGTCATAAAGGTTAGTAGTGTCACGATGGTCCAATAGTGCATGGGAAGAAAAAGTATCACCACAGGAATTATTACAGATTGTAGAATACCTTCTCCTGGATGGAATGAAAAGGATGTCCAGGGAGAGGTAATGTGGCTATCATGATGAACCTTGTGAATGAGTCGATAGACTTTAGGTTTGTGCATCCATCGGTGAAGCCAGTAATAATAAGTTTCGTGAATGACCGCAGCAACAAAAAAGCTAACAGGTAGCCACCACCAACCAAACTGATCAATATCTTCATAGATAGCTGTATAGCCTTTTTGCCAAAGTACTACCATTCCAGTTCCCGCTAGGGCAAAGAACAGAGATGTCAGGGTAGACCACATGATTTCTCGCTTGTATTGCTTTTTGTCTTTAGTGGGGGCGTGGACCTTACGACTTCGAAAGTCTTTTGGATCGATGATGTAGAATACAACATAGAAAATACCAGCAACCAAAGTATACCTGAACACGACCATCAGAAACATCAGGCCTGTCAGGGCCAAGAATGTTAAAGGATTTGTAAAGTCGGATTGATGCATTGAAAGTAAAGGAGCCTTATTTAAGGTTCTGCGAAATTAGGGAACAAATGAAAGACTTCTTAGGTTTTAGAAGTGCATAATTTGATAGTGATGAAAGGAAAATTCGAAACGTTAATAGATCAAGATACACCAGTATTAGTGGACTTCTATGCTGATTGGTGTGGACCATGCCAAATGATGGCACCAGTGCTAAAAGAGGTGGCTGATGAAATGGGTGACAAAGTTAAGATCATCAAAATTGATGTTGACAAGAATCAGCCTATTGCCCAGCGCTTTGGCGTGCGTAGTATTCCAACACTAATTTTATTCAAGAATGGTAAGATTTTGGAGAACAAAGCAGGTGTGATGACTAAGCGTGATTTGACTCAGATGATTGAAAAAGCTTCTTAGCTTTAAGAAAATCTCCTTAAACTGATGTTATGGATATATACACGCTTGATACTGGATTATTTATTTTTCAGACATCAGCACTGATTCATATAGTGCTGGTGGGTTATTGTATTTATCGGCTGTTCAAATCAGATAATATTGATTCCGGCTTGCAGAGGCTGTATAGCTTCTTACTATTGATTTTTATACCAATACTTGGTTCGGTAATATACTTGAACCAAGAGAGGCGTATAAGACGGAGAAGAAAATTTAGCTTAGACCGAAAGGACTAGTTATTAGAGGTTCTTGAAGTTTTAACCCCTGAAAGTTTGCGGACTGTTTTAACAATTCCTTCTACATCAAAATTACATTCGGCATGTAACTCCTCTTGTGTACCATGCTCAATAATGGCGTCTGGTATTCCTAAGCGAATTAATCTCGCTGAATAGCCATTATCAGCCATAAATTCTAGCACTGCACTTCCGAAGCCTCCCATCACACAGCCGTCTTCAACTGTAATAACCTTCTTGAAGTTTCTAAAAATATCATGCAATAACTCTTCGTCTAATGGCTTAACGAAACGCATGTCGTAGTGGGCAGGGTTTAAACCTTCCTCTATCAATTGTTCTTTCGCAGTAACGGCATAGTTACCAATATGGCCGAGGGTTAAAATAGCTACCTCTTCACCGTCAGAAATCTTTCTTCCGGTACCGATGGTCATTTTCTTCATCTCAGTTCTCCATTCAGGCATTACACCATTACCTCTTGGGTATCTAATCGTAAAAGCCTGTCCTTCACGAGGTAATTGCGAGGTGTACATCATGTTACGTAACTCTGCTTCATTCATCGGAGCAGCAACAATCATGTTAGGAATGCATCGCATATAAGCGATGTCGTAAGCACCGTGGTGTGTAGGGCCGTCAGCTCCTGCAAAACCAGCTCTGTCTAAACAGAAGGTTACTGGAAGGTCTTGGATACAAACGTCATGTATGACCTGATCATACGCACGCTGCATAAAGGTGCTGTAGATGTTACAAAAAGGGATAAGGCCTTGAGTAGCCAATCCTGCTGAGAGCGTTACAGCATGCTGTTCTGCAATACCTACGTCAAATGCACGATCTGGCATGGCCTTCATCATAATATTCATCGAAGAACCAGAAGGCATTGCAGGAGTGACACCCATTATTTTCTCATTCTTCTCCGCCAATTCTACTAGAGTATGGCCGAAAACATCTTGATATTTTGGTGGCTGCGGTGTATCAGGTACTTTTTTGAATACTTCACCTGTTACTTTATCAAATTTTCCAGGAGCGTGCCATTTGGTGGCATTTCCTTCTTCTGCCGGCTTATACCCTTTACCCTTCACAGTAACACAATGAAGAATTTTAGGGCCAGGAATATTTTTTAGGTCGTTAAGTACATTAGTCAAATGATGAACGTCATGACCATCTACTGGACCGAAATACCTTAGATTCAGTGCTTCGAAAAGGTTGCTCTTTTTCAAGAGTAACGATTTCATGGATTGCTCAACTTTTGAGATCACTTCCTGAGCACTTTTGCCAAACTTTGAGAATTTACTTAGAAGCTTCCAGACATCATCCTTGGCTCTATTGTAAGTATGTGATGTAGTGACATCTGTTAGGTAGTCTTTCAATGCCCCAACATTTGGGTCAATGGACATACAGTTGTCATTCAAAATAATTAACAAGTTGGCATTTGTGTCGCCAGCATGATTCATGCCTTCGAAAGCCATGCCACCAGTCATAGCGCCATCGCCTATCACAGCAATGTGTTGGCGATCATCTTTTTTGTATTGGTTGGCAATGGCCATACCCAATGCTGCGGAGATCGAGGTGGACGAATGTCCTACTCCGAATGCATCGTATTCACTTTCTTTTCTTTTAGGGAAGCCAGAAAGTCCATTATGAATTCTGTTGCTGTGAAAGATATCTCGTCTTCCAGTTAAAATCTTGTGACCATAGGCTTGATGACCTACATCCCAAACGAGTTGATCTTTTGGCGTATCGAAAATGTAATGCAGGGCTACAGTGAGCTCTACTACACCGAGAGAAGCTCCAAAGTGTCCACCATACACAGATACATTGTCAACAATGAATTGACGCAACTCGTCACAAACCTTTACCAATTGGGTTTGATCTAATTGCTTTAAATCGGCAGGGGAGTCAATTTTAGAAAGTAGGGGTCCTGGCTCTATTAACATGATTTTTCGAACTAATGCCTTAACAACATCTATACTTTATAAATGTTTGACATTGATTTCTTATCTGCAACAAAATTAAAAATTATTTTGGCTCCAAATGAGACATTTACCCAATCTCTATATATTTGATTGAAAACACTTTATAATCGTTGAGTTTCGAGATAAAACTTCCTCTTTTTGAAGGCCCTTTTGACCTGCTTTTGTTCTTTATCCAAAGAGACGAGCTCGATATTCATGATATTCCCATCAATAAAATCACTTCAGAATTTTTAGACTACCTCCATCATTTGGAAAAAATGAATGTGGAAGTGGCGAGTGAATTCATTCTAGTTGCCGCAACGCTGATGCGCATCAAGGCAAAAATGCTTTTGCCAAGACCAGTTTTAGACGAATCCGGTAATGAGCTTGATCCAAGGGAAGAGTTGGTTCGACATTTACTCGAGTATAAAAAGTACAAATCTGTAATTGAAGAGTTGAATCAAATGGAGGGCGATCGCCTTCAAAAGGAAACTCGTGGCAATATTTCTAAAGAGTTAAGAAAACTAGCAGAAAGTAGTAATGTGGAATCGGAGCTTCAGGACCTCGACTTGTACAAGTTGCTCAAGGTGTATCAGCGAGTTATCTCACGCTTTGAGTATGACCAGCAAAAACCTAGGCACCAGGTGGTTCAATACCCGTATTCAATAGCCATACAGAGAGAGTTTATCCTCGATAAACTCATTGACTCGCCAAGGTTGTCTTTCCTTCAGCTAATGGAATTCGAACCCAATAAGATTGGAGTGATTTTCAATTTTCTCTCTATACTTGACCTTTTGCAAATGCGTGAAATTACGATGCATTTAGGGGAGGGCTTTAATAATTTTTGGATAGAAAAAATAGCGGACGATTTGGTAGAAAGTAGTAACCGGCCAGAGTAGTTAGATAAAAAAAGCCCATTCACTCGAAAGTAAATGGGCTAGTATTCTCTAAAGTTTCTTCTTAGAATCTCTCGGACATTGAGAAATAGAAGTTCCCCTCGATAGCTGCATTCTCATCAGAGTCAGATCCGTGAACTGCATTTTCTCCTATAGACTTCGCATATATCTTTCTGATAGTACCTTCAGCTGCATCAGCAGGATTGGTAGCACCAATTAAAGTTCTGAAGTCTTCAACAGCGTTATCTTTCTCAAGAATAGCTGCTACGATCGGTCCAGAAGACATATAGTCTACTAGTTCACCGTAAAAAGGTCTTTCTTTATGCACTTCGTAGAATTTACCAGCTAACTCAGTCGTCAGTCTAGTATATTTCATTGCAATGATTTTAAAACCCGCTTCCTCGATCATCTTAGTGACCCCACCAATGTTACCATCCGCTACTGCGTCAGGCTTAATCATTGTGAATGTTCTGTTAGTTGCCATAACTTTTTTATAGTTCCTTTTTAAAATTCGTGGGCAAAAATAGAAGATAATTTCTAATATGGTGTTGCCTGATAATGAATCTTTTAAGGACTTAATATTCCGATAATCCACAGCTCATGATTGTTTCATATCCGATTTCTTGACAACTTTGCCAATTCTTTGATAGACCGACTTTGTCGGAATCCTTGCATGCAGAACATAGACTTACTTAAATCCAAGCTCAGCAGTCCAAGTAAAATCATGATTACCACCCACGTGAAACCAGATGCCGATGCACTGGGCTCTTCGTTAGGCATGGCTAATTATCTGATTAAAAAGGGCCACGAGGTTCAGGTAATCACTCCTTCAGAATATCCGGCCTTTTTACATTGGATGAAGGGAAATGATGGTGTTCTTGTGTATGGTGAAGATACCGAGCAACAGTGCCAAGAAATTATCGACCAAGCTGACATTCTTATCACATTAGACTTTTCAAGACTAAGTCGTATCAACCAATTGGGCGACATGGTCAAGGAAGCAAGTGGGTTTAAAGTTAATATAGATCATCACCTTGATCCTGAAGATTTTGCTGACTTCAGACTTTGGAATACAGGTGCAGCCGCAACTTGCGAGCTTTGTTATGAACTAATTTTAGCCTTGGGTGATGAGGCCTTAATCGATAAAGACATTGCAGAGTGCTTATATGCAGGTATAATGACCGATACTGGTGGTTTTAGACACCCTAATACCACACAGAATGTCCACGAGGTAGTGGCAAAACTCATATCTCATGGGGCAGACAATAGTCGGGTTTCTAAAGAGGTATATGATAATAACTCAATCAACAGGCTTCGTTTTCTCGGTTATGCTTTAAGCCAAAACTTACAAGTCCTCCCTGAAGAACGGGTAGCGTTTTTTGCTTTATCCACAGACGAGTTACAACAATACAGCTCTAAGACAGGTGACACAGAAGGTTTGGTGAACTATGCCTTATCTATTGAAGGCATCACCTTAGCGGGTTTATTTAAACAATCTAGTGACGGTGTAAAAGTCTCTTTAAGGTCGATAGGAAAATTTCCTGCGAATGAAATTGCGGCTAAATACTTTAATGGTGGAGGCCATAGAAATGCGGCAGGAGGTAGAATTGATTTGACTTTGGAGGAGGCCGTTGCTCGTTTCAAGAGCGTTCTCGTAGCGTATAAAGACCAGCTAGAAGAAGAACATAGAAAACTATGAAAAGAAACATCTTCATGTCTTGGGTCGCTTTAATAGTGCTTTTCAGTGCCTGTGATCAAGCACCTCCTTACGTAGTAATGGAGTCAGGCCTTCAGTATAGGTTGGTAGATGACAAAGGCGCAGATAAACCACGAATGGGTGATGTGATAGTAATGGATATGGCCCATTACCTTGGTGATTCGGTCATTTATCAAACAGAGGAAAGCGGATTCATCATTAACCCAAATATAGGGGCACCCCCTGAAATAAGAGATTTACTAAACTTAGCCGGGGAAGGTGATAGCCTGCAAATTCAAATGACACTGGGTAAATATGCCAGCTTTACTGGTCTGCCAATCTCTCCCCTAATGGACACCACTCAATTGGTTACTTGGAATATTAGGGTAAAGGAAATAGAAAATGAATCAACCCTTCTCGAACGAAACAGAAAGGCACAAGCCAAATCAGACAAAGAATTAATTGAGGCTTTTGTCGTTAACAATAATTTAGAAGCACAGACAACCGATGAAGGTCTGTATTATGTAATTTTACAAGAAGGAAACAGTGTTTTCCCGAAAAGTGGCGATGAAGTATTTTTAGAATATTCCATGTCGTTATTAGACGGAACTCTTATCGATACAAGTAGCGAAGCGCTAGCCCGAGAGAGTGATATGTTTAACCCAAATAGAGTTTATGGCCCTAGGTCGTTTATTCTTGGAGATAAAGAGATTTTGGAAGGCTGGACTATTGGGATGCCTAAGTTTAGCAAAGGGGCAAAAGGAAAGCTTTTGATTCCTTCGGCTCTAGCCTATGGACCTTCTGGTTATGGTTCACAGATTGGCCCTAATACCATTATAGTGTTTGAATTAGAATTAGTTGATATCAAGTGATGAAGAAATTAGTATACCTATTGCCTGTCTTGTTTTTCTTAGTTGCTGCTTGCGACCAAGACAATGTTTTCGATGATGCTGAGCAACTTCGCATAGACATTGAACTAATAGAAAATTATTTATCACAGAATAACTTGGTCGCAGATACCCTTCAGCCAAGCCAAATGAGAATTCTTGTTACGCAAGAAGGTTCAGGTCCAAAACCTGGTTTTGGTAGTTCGCTAATTGTGGACTATCGAGGATACTTGCTTGATGGTACTGAGTTTGATTCGTCAATCGGATTAGAGGCGATTGATGTCGTGTTGGGACGTGGTGATGTTATTCAAGGCTGGGAGATTGGCCTACGTGAGTTAAGTGCTGGGTCTTCGGCTACTCTTTTTATTCCTTCGGCATTAGGTTATGGAAATAACAGGCAGGGTGCCTTTATCGCTCCGAATACAGTTCTATTGTTCGATGTTCAAGTATTAGACGTAAGATAAAAGAAGCGCCTTTGGGCACTTTTCTTTAGGCATGAAAAAGATCTGTTTCGCAACTAATAATGCACACAAATTAGCAGAAGTTCAATCGATCCTTGGTGACCGGTTTGAAGTCCAATCGCTTAAGGATATTGGTTTTGAAGGTGAGTTGCCAGAAACTCATGAAACCCTTGAAGAGAACTCTCTAGAAAAGGCTGAATTCCTTTTTAACCAGTTTAAAGTCCCCGTATTTTCTGATGATTCTGGTTTGGAAGTTATTGCTTTAGGTGGTAAGCCGGGTGTTCATACAGCGCATTATGCGGGCGATAGAAACGCAGATAAGAATATGGATAAGGTACTCTCCGAATTGGAAGGTGCAAATGATAGGTCTGGTCAATTTAGGGCAGTAGTTACCTATATCGATGCATCAGGTGTTCAACAATTTGAAGGTATTATCAAGGGACAAGTTGCCCTAGAGAAGATTGGAAAGGACGGTTTCGGATATGACCCTATCTTTATACCAGAAGGCTACAATCAAACTTTTGCAGAGTTATCTGCAGAAGTGAAAAATACAATGAGCCATCGGAAAAGATCAGTTGAAAAGCTGGCTCAATTCTTAAACAAGCTGAATTAATCGCTAAGCTTTCTATTTTTATAATATGGAAAAGCCATATATCATTGGTATTACTGGCGGAAGTGGTTCTGGAAAGACCCGCTTCTTGAAACAATTGATCGAAGGTTTTGATGAGAGGCATGTAACCTGCATTTCACAAGACGACTACTATCGTCCTAGAGAATATCAATTGGTTGATAAGAACGGAGAGCTAAACTTTGACCGTCCGGAATCTATCGATTATGAGCACTTCGCCACTGACCTGAAAGCTTTGAGTGAAGGAAAGAGTATTCAGAAGGAAGAATATACCTTTAATAATCCGAATACTCAGGCTAAAACTTTGGTCAGAAAATCGGCTCCAGTAATCTTAGTTGAAGGTATTTTTATTTTCCATTACAAGAAGATTGCTGAATTGATAGATCTCAAAATATTTATTGATGCCAGAGATTATGTGAAGCTTCAGCGCAGGCTCAAGCGTGATAGAGAGGAGCGTGGGTACGATGCCGATGATGTGCTTTATAAATATGAAAACCACATCATGCCTTCTTATCAGAAATATATTGAGCCTTATAAAGAAACCGCAGACCTAGTTGTACCAAATAATAAAGACTTTGGCAATGCTCTTCATGTGATAAGAGCAGCGATTAAGAGCAAAATAATGACTCAAGGCTAATCTTTTCTTCAATCGTTTTACTAAATTCGTGCCGCTGAATGAAAAGCTATCACTACATATCGGGTTTCAAAAGGTCATTATTTTTCCTTCTAGGAATTTTTGTGGCAGTGTTCGTAGTCTCTCAAGAGATTGTGAGTTACCAGTGTAATCAGATTAATGAAGAAATCATTGCGGCAAATGATAATCCAGACGAAGCTCCCCAACAAGAGATAATTTATTCTCTCACTTCACAGGTAATATTACCTTTATCGGGAATAGAGATTGAGCCTTTCCAAGCGATTTTCATCGGAGAGATTATTAACGAGACAGAAGAAAAGACGCTTTTCTTGCCTGAAGTTTCCATAAATGATTCTGGATATTTCAAAACTTTGTTTCGGCAGTTTCAATCGCCAAATGCACCCTAGTTAAGACTTAAGCAACTTTTAGTACATCGATTACTTCGTGGTACTTCAGGGCATTTTCGCTCTAAATAACTCAATTAACCTTTTTTGAATAACCTTTATTACTAATGAAAAATAAGAATACAATCGTTTTTCTGACCGTTGTCATTACTGCGCTTTGTTTGTATTACCTATCAATCACCTTCTTTTCTAGAGGGATACAAGCAGATGCTGTTGAATATGCTCAAGACGAGTCGGGTGTAGTCGATCAGACTAAGAAGCAGGCCTATCTAGATTCAATTTGGATGGAGCCAGTGCTTAATATTTTAGGTGCAGAGTTTACCTACAAAGAAATCAAGGAAATTGAATTAAACCTTGGACTTGACCTTCAAGGAGGTATGCACGTTACACTTGAAGTTTCTCCTGTAGAAATTATCCAAGGGCTTTCGGGTAATAGCCAAGATCTAGATTTCCTTACAGCCATTGAATTAGCTGCAGAGCGAAAGAAGGCTAACGGACAATCTTCATTTACGGAATTGTTCCAACAAGCATATGTTGAGACTGCTCCGAGTGGAAAGCTGAGTAGAATTTTTGCGAACGCTGCGAATAGCGGAAGAATCAGTTTCGAGTCGACCAATGCGGAAGTAATGGGAGTCATTAACGAGGAAGTTGATTTGGCAATTGATCGTGCTTTCCAAATTTTAAGAACTAGAGTTGACCGTTTTGGTACTTCACAGCCTAACATACAGAGACTGCAAGGGACTAGCCGAATTCAAATTGAATTGCCAGGAGTAGATAACCCAGCAAGGGTTAGAAAACTTCTTCAAGGTGTTGCAAAACTAGAGTTCTGGGAAGTTTATGAGGCGAGTGAGATTGCAACTACGCTTAATGCAATTAACGTAGAGTTAGATAAAATAGAAACAGCAGCTAAGTCTATTGCCAACACTGATTTAGGAACTGAATCAAAGCCTGCAGATACGCAAAGCGATAACTCCTTAGAATCGGAATTAGCACAAACTGATAGCGCTGCTACAGATTCAGTAGATACTTCTACGCCAGGAGTTTCTAGCTTTTTTGCTTTGCAACAGAGTTATCAAGGCTACCCAGGCTTCTTTTATAACCTAGCGGATACGGGTAAAATCAATAGAATCTTTAATAACGATGCTATTGCTAGACTAATCCCTAATAACTTGTCTTTCAAGTGGGGAGTAAAAGCAGAAGAGGATTCGGAATTACTTCAACTATACGCAATTAAGTCTGCTAGAGGCGAGGCGCCACTTACAGGAGAGGTTGTGACCGATGCTCGTCAAAGCCTTGATGAAAGGGCAAGACCTGCTGTAAGTATGCAGATGAACTCTATAGGAGCGAAAAAATGGAAGAACTTAACAGGAGCTAACATCAATAGACGAGTTGCAATTGTTCTTGATAATTACGTCTACACAGCACCAAACGTGAATGGTGAGATACCAAACGGTAGCTCTCAGATCATGGGTAACTTCTCTGTTGAAGAAGCACAAGATTTAGCTAATATTTTAAAGGCAGGATCACTTCCGGCTCCAACTAGAATTGTTGAAGAAGGTGTGATTGGACCAACTTTGGGTGTTGAATCTCAGAAGCAAGGGGTTACTTCTATTCTAGCTGGTTTGTTGATAGTGGTCATCTTTATGGTCGTTTATTATGCCAAAGGCGGTATCGTAGCTAACGTTGCGCTATTATTTAACATCTTCTTTATCATGGGGATTTTGGCTAATCTAAGTGCAGCCTTAACGCTTCCTGGTATCGCAGGTATTGTATTAACAATCGGTATGTCGATTGATGCGAACGTGCTAATATTTGAAAGAATTAGAGAAGAGCTTCGAAATGGAATTCCATTGTTGCAAGCCATCAGCTCTGGTTATAAGAAAGCGTATAGCTCTATTATAGATGCGAACGTAACTACGTTTTTGACAGGTTTAATCCTTTACTTCTTAGGACAAGGCCCAGTGAAAGGATTCGCAATCACCTTAATGATTGGTATTATTTGTTCATTCTTCTCTGCAGTATTCATCACAAGAGTAATCATTACGTGGATGACTAAAAGAGGTAATGAGAGTAACATTTCCTTCGATACACCTTTGTCAAAAGGTTGGTTAACCAATATTAGCTTTGACTTCTTAAGTAAACGTAGAATAGCTTATTTGGCTTCTACTATCATCATTGTATTAGGAGCTATTGCACTATCAACAAGTGGCCTTAGGCTTGGTGTTGACTTTAAAGGTGGTCGTTCTTATGTCGTGAAGTTTGATGAATCAATGGTCGCTTCTGATATCAAAATAGCCCTAGCAGGTGGTGTTTTTACAGAAGATGGAGTTGAAGTGAAGGAGTACAATGCTAGCAATACGCTAAAAGTAACCACTTCCTATAAAGTAGGCGAAGAGTCAACTGAGGTAGACAATGAAGTAAGAAGCCTTTTAGTAAGTGGAATTACCACGGCTACTGGAAAAACCTTTATTGATGGTACGCTAGAAATTGATGCTGGTGAGTTCACTATAATTGGATCTTCCAAGGTGTTACCAACTATTGCGGATGACATTAAGGATTCATCTTTCAAGTCTTTTGCCTTCGCGATCCTAGCCATCTTTATCTACATCTTAATCAGGTTTAGAAGATGGCAGTTCTCACTTGGCGCAATTGTCGCGTTGGTGCATGATGCATTTATAGTGCTTTCGGCTTTTGCCATAGCAGGTTGGTTTGGTCTAAGTTTTGAAGTTGACCAGGTATTCATTGCAGCCTTATTAACAATTATGGGTTACTCTATAAATGATACAGTGGTTGTGTTTGACCGTATTCGTGAAAACCTACAACTGAAAGGCTCTAAAGATTTAATTGGAACGTTTAACGAGTCAATTAACTCTACAATCAGTCGTACTTTGATTACGTCAATGACAACATTTATAGTAGTATTGGTCTTATTCATCTTTGGAGGTGAAGCATTGAGAGGTTTCTCATTCGCCTTATTGATCGGTATACTAGTCGGTACCTACTCTTCAGTATTTGTTGCAACACCAATTGTTGTTGACTTAACTAAGAAGACACTAGGTGCAGCTGCTGACAAGGAGAAGGAATCTGCAAGAGCAAGAGCATCTGCTAAGGCGGAAGCTACTGCACAGCAGGCTTAATCTAAGTCAAGACATAAAATAAAAAATGCCACTTCGAGAAATCGAAGTGGCATTTTTCTTATCAGCTTTGCGTATAGTTTTCTGTTCTAAACCTCCTCTACAATAAAGAAACCATCATCGCCTGCTATTTGATAAAGCGGCATAAAGATACGTCCGTCAATTGGTGAGGTAATCGCTCCGCTTTTGTCTTCGGCTAATAACTCTCCTTTTTCAATAAATTGAAAGCTATCAAAGCCTGGCTTCATATGGAAATAGTCTTGAGGCTTAACCTCATGTCTGTGGAGTACCCGGAGAATGTTTGGCTGCCCTTTTTTCATCGAACCAAT
>DLQN01000100.1 GCA_002477595.1 Roseivirga sp. UBA7431 | reverse complement strand
AAACCTTGAGGGTCAAGAGAAATAGCGATGAAGTTGGCTAAAAAGTAAATTCCCCAACCTAATACTTGAAGTGTCCAGTAAAGTCTCTTTTTCCTCATTCCAGAATGGAAAATAAGCAAACTTTAAGCATTATAAAGTATGCTTTGTCACAAGAGGTAACTAGGGACTATTTGTGGAGATTACAGAGTATCTCCTGGTTTGTATTTATTGTTTCTCAAGAAGGTTCGGATGATCAATCTTGTGCCTCGATCGTAGGTCATATAACCCCATATCCAGTTACTTAGAACGACTAATCTGTTACGGAAACCGACAATAGACATCAAATGGACAAACATCCAAACCAACCAGGCGAAGAAACCGCCAAAATGAAATTTCGGTAAGTCGACAACCGCTCGATTTCTACCAATGGTGGCCATAGACCCTTTGTCTTTATACCTAAAGCCCACGTATGACTTTCCTCGAAGCTTACGCTTCAAGTTTTTACCTAAGTTTTCGGCTTGTTGCATGGCAACGGGTGCTACCATCGGAAAGCCATTTGGCATTTCATCAGTTTTCATCATGGCGATATCACCAATGGCGTAAACATCGTCATAGCCAATGAGCTGATTAAATTCATCGACTAGAATTCTTCCTCTTTCTACAGTCTCCTTTGGTAATCCATCGATAATATTTCCTGTAACACCAGCAGCCCAAATCACTGTTTTAGTAGGAATAACAGTACCATCGGTTAAGGTTACATCTCTACCGTCATAATCTGCAAGCCGAGTATTCATTCGCACATCAACACCGAACTCTTGAAGGTATTGCATTGCTTTGGCACTGGATTTTTCAGACATGCCCGCTAAAAGGCGAGGACCTCCATCTACCAAATGAAGTTTCATAATATCGAAATTGATGTCTGGATAGTCTTTCGGTAGTACATGCTTCTTTAATTCACCGAGTGCTCCAGCGACCTCTACTCCTGTCGGTCCTCCTCCAACGATCACAAAGTTTGTCAAGCGATCTTTTTCTTCTGGTTCTCGAGACATCACTGTCTGCTCAAAGTTTTGGAGCATGTGGCTTCGAAGGTCTAAAGCTTGAGGAACCTGTTTCATTGGGAAGGTTCTATCATACATCTTTTTATCGCCAAAGTAGTTGGTTTTAGAGCCGTTCGCTATGATTAGCATGTCATAACCGAGCTCTCCAACGAGTGTTTTAATTTTTTTATCCTCTAGGTCAATTCCCGTCACACGGGCCATCCGGAAATAAAAGTCCTTATGGTTTTCAAAGAGCTGCCTGAGCGCACCAGCAATGGAGTCTGGCTCAAGGCCAGCGGTTGCCACTTGATAGAGTAATGGCTGGAAAGTATGGTAGTTGTGTCGATCTAGTAATACAATTTGATATGGCTCATGTCGAAGGGATTTGGCTACCTGAATCCCGGCAAACCCCCCTCCGATTATTACGACTCTTGGCTTATCACATTTAGGGATTTCTAGGTGTAAATGTTGGAATGTAGACATAGGCAATGGGCTGCTTGTTGTAACGCGATCCGGCTTGTTAGGTTGATGTTTGGAGCAGCTATTATGCCAAATATTAATAAATGTTAAAATCCAATAAAAGCGTAGAACACGTATAATAGAGATAGGCCACTTACCGTTCTAGGGGTAAGCTTTCAAAAGAAATTATAGAAAGAAATTAGAATCGATAATGGAGGTTAGTAACTGGTGTTAGGTTACAGGCTGTTGAGGAGAGAGATAGGTGTATTGATTTTAATGTTTTGGTTGAAGAAGGTGCTGTTCGCGAAAGCGGCAGCATCTTTTTTTTGTACCTATGAAAGCTCCTCTTTCAAAAACTTAGCAGTATATCCCTTTTTGCTTTTTGCCACTTTTTCTGGTGTTCCTTCCGCAACGATCATTCCACCACCATTACCTCCTTCAGGCCCTAAGTCAATTACGTGATCAGAAACTTTGATCACGTCTAAGTTATGTTCAATCACCAATACAGAGTTTCCTTTATCGACTAATCGATTCAATACATCAAGCAGGTGCTGAATGTCTTTGAAGTGGAGGCCTGTAGTAGGCTCATCAAGAATGTAAAGGGTTTGTCCAGTGTCTTTCTTCGAAAGCTCTGTGGCCAGCTTAACACGTTGTGCTTCGCCTCCCGATAATGTTGTGGCATGTTGGCCTAATGAGATATAGCCTAAACCAACATCGTTCAAAGTCTTAATTTTTCTTAAAATCTTCGGCAAGTGCTCAAAGAATTCAACGGCTTGTTCGACAGTCATGTCGAGTACATCGGAGATTGATTTTCCTTTGAATCGAACCTCCAAGGTCTCACGGTTGTAGCGTTTTCCTTTACAGCTTTCACAAGGCACGTGAACGTTCGGTAAGAAGTCCATCTCGATTAGCTTCATACCAGCTCCTTCGCAAGTTTCGCAACGTCCGCCTTTCACATTGAAAGAGAAACGCCCTGCTTTATAACCCCTGATTTTAGCCTCAGGAAGTTCTGTGAACAAAGTCCTAATGTCTGAGAATACTCCTGTGTATGTCGCTGGGTTCGACCGAGGCGTTCTACCAATTGGGGATTGGTCAACCTCGATTACTTTATCAATATGATTTAAACCATCAATCGACCTATAAGCCAAAGGGTTTTTTCTCGACCTGAAAAAGTACTGATTTAGAATTGGAAACAGGGTATCGTGAATTAAAGTAGACTTACCACTTCCCGAAACGCCTGTGACACAGACCATTTTGCCTAGAGGTAATTTCAGGGTAACGTTTTGAAGGTTATTCCCTTCTGCGCCCTTTAGTATAAGTTGGTTCCCGTTGCCTTCTCGTCTTTTTTCAGGAATGGCTATGCTTCTCTCACCCTTGAGATAATCTGCGGTCATACCACCTTTTCTGAGAAACTCTTCTGGAGAACCTGCAGCCACTATTTGACCCCCATGCCTACCTGCGCCAGGGCCGATGTCGATGATATGATCTGAGGCTAACATCATGTCTTTGTCGTGCTCTACAACGATGATGGTGTTCCCAATATCCCGAAGGTTCTTAAGGGCATTGATCAGCTTGACATTATCTCTTTGGTGAAGACCGATGCTCGGTTCATCCATGATGTAGAGTACTCCTATAAGTTGAGTACCTATTTGCGTTGCCAGACGAATTCTTTGTGCCTCACCACCGGAAAGCGTCCTCAAAGGGCGGTTGAGTGTTAAATAGTCCAAACCTACATCTAGTAAGAAGCCAATACGCTTTCTAATCTCTTTCAGAACCTCAGGCGCAATCTGCTTTTGCCTGTGCGTCATTCTGTCTTCAGCGCCCACAAACCAGTTATTCAGTTGCGTGATATCCATTCTTGCCAATTGAGCAATGTTGGTGTCTGCAATTTTGAAATGAAGCGACTCTTTTTTTAAGCGATCACCATCACAAGTAGGACAGGTTTTAACAGACATAAAGTCTTCGATCCAGCGCTTGGTTTTCTCTGTGCCTTCGTCTTTTTGCTTCTCTAGAAATTTGATAATTCCTTCAAACTTAGTGCTCCACTCTGTGCCGGGGTACTTCTTGGAGCTAACAGCCACGGGAACTTCATCTCCATAAAGAATGATGTTCATTACTTCCTCAGGGATCTTTTCTATAGGCGTAGTAAGGTTGATCTTGTATCGCTTGAGGATGGCTTCAATCTTTTTGAAAATCCAGATGTCACGGTATTCACCGAGTGGCGCAATTCCGCCACGGCTCATGCTTAATTTCTTATTAGGAATAACATTTTCCTTGCTGATCTCTTCAATTTGGCCTAGGCCATTACAGGTTTGGCAGGCTCCATAGGGTGAGTTGAAAGAGAAGTTGTTAGGGGCAGGCTCATCGTATGAAAGACCCGTTTCTGGGTCCATTAAGTACTTTGAGAAATGATGAACGTTCGTGTCCTCGTCACGCACCATCATAATGCCTTTGCCGTGATTAAGGGCTGTTTTTACGCTTTGTGCAATGCGATAACGATCGGCCGCATCGGCAATGATTCGATCGACAACAATCTCGATGTCGTGTGTCTTATATCGATCGACTTGCATTTTAGGCACCATGTCCATCACTACGCCATCAACACGAACTTTGGTAAAGCCCATTTTACGAATCTGAACAAAAAGCTCTCTGTAATGACCTTTACGGCCTTTGACTACTGGTGCCAAAAGAATCAGTTTCTTTTGATCGAAGTTTTGAATTAAGTGATCTACAATCTGATCTTCAGACTGGCGAATCATAGCCTTTCCTGTCAGGTAAGAGTAAGCTACACCCGTCCTGGCAAAAAGAAGCCTTAAGAAATCATAGATTTCTGTTAGCGTTCCAACTGTCGATCTAGGGTTTCGAGAAGTTGTCTTCTGCTCAATGGAAATCACGGGACTTAGGCCGTTGATCTTATCAACATCAGGCCGCTCCATGTCACCAATAAAGGAACGGGCATAGGCCGAAAAACTTTCCATGTACCTACGTTGTCCTTCAGCATAGATAGTGTCAAAGGCTAGGGAGGATTTTCCGGAGCCAGAGATACCCGTAATGACCACCAATTTGTTCCGTGGGATTACCGCATCAATGTTTTTCAGGTTATGCTCCCTTGCACCGAAAACTTCAATGTTTTCATGACCTGTAAGGTCAATTGGGGCAAGTTCGATATTGGCGTTTTCCTTGAGTTTTTCCATGAATTGGACCGCAAAATGCAGAATCCACAAAGGTCTAGATTTCAGCGGGCAAATGCAACTCTAGCTTTAAAGATTGAATCAGTTTATCTAACCCTGTGCTTCAGAATATGCTCGCCTATTATAGCTGTAAAAGCTGATGGCTTAATGATGTGTGATTATGCACTAACATATCAACCCCAGCCCTTAATAATTGATCGGCATGGCCATCTCTGATATGGCTTCCACCTAAGTACCCAATTGTCTTCAAACCGGCTGCTTTTGCTGCAGTCACGCCAGCTACACTATCCTCTACTACAATTACTTCTTCTTTTGTCAAAGAAAGTTCTGATAATGCTAACGCATAGACAGCTGGATCAGG
>DLQN01000004.1:743-44132 GCA_002477595.1 Roseivirga sp. UBA7431 | reverse complement strand
GCTTGGTTTGGGCAGCCACCCAATCAATCGCTAAGTCCGTGAATTTTGTGGTTGCATATTCAGTTTGAGTAGTAACTACACCATCCTCGGTGAGGTTCCAATTATAGTAATCGCTTACTGCTCCAGAATATAGCCCTGCGTAATAGTCTATGCCCATATCTTCTGGATTCAAGGAGAACCTATTACCCGAAAGATGCCATTTACCCACAATGGCTGTTGCGTACTCATTTGACTGGTTGATGTAGGATTGAAGCGATGTTTCACTTGAGGAAATCTCATCACCTTGAGACCTAACGCCTGTACTAAAACCATATTTACCCGTTAGGATGGTTGATCTAGTAGGAGAGCAGACTGAGTTTGTCCAGAAATTATTGAAGACTAATCCACTAGCCGCTAAATCATCTAAGTTTGGCGTATTGGGTTTAATACTACCCTCAGAATATCCATTCAGTGCATCAAGGCCGAGGTCATCCGCGATAATGAGGAGAATGTTGGTGTCACCAGATGCTGTTGGGTCTGCATCATTGTTTGAGTTGTCATCAGGTGAACAACCAAAAAATAGAATAAGGATCAATAATGAGTAGAGTAGGTTTTTAGGCATAAAAAGTATTTGTAATGAGACAGGGTTAATTCAGTTTAGCTTAGTCCATGTTGACTAATTAGTCGATTCTACTTTGGGTATCATCATTTCAAAAGCTTCTTGCGTATCGTCTGTCGGAAACTTACATGTCTTATTTTGGCACACATAGATCATTGTCCTACCCTCCACAAGTTTGTAGGCCAACAAGGGGATTTCACCTTCAGATGCTCCGCCAAGGAAGATAACATCTGGTCTAAAACCCAAGTCCATGTTGTTTCGAGCAATCACTGCATCATCACCCAGAACAGCGACCTCAAAAGGAGGGCTGGAGTTTAGTAGTAAGGCTTGTATCCATGTGCCTGCAAAAGCTGGAGCAGCTCCGGTTTCGGCTTGTCCAACAGCTAGCATGGCCTCGGCAGTTGATTTCCAGTCGCTACGCGTATCGTAATAAAACTCAGAAAGCATCAATAGGTTGTTAACGGCTTGGGCATTACCTGATGGAAGGTCCGTATCCAAAACGGATATGCTATTCATGAATAATTGACCTGATTGTGCGCTTTGATTAAGAAGAACATTGTCATCCGATGTAAAGACTTCGAGCATACTTGCTGAAATACGTTCAGCATATTTTAACCACTGTTCATCAAAGCTCACTTGGTACAGTTTGATCAAACTCCCAGCAACCATTGCATAATCCCCAAGAAAACCCTCCTGATTGGGGTCTGCAGTTCTAGACACGCTGGCTTGGTCTTCGGAAGTATGGTGCTCAACAAGGTATTCTGCCAATTCATTTGCATACTGGAGGTACTCTTTGTCATAAGTAGCTCTGTACAATTCAACGAAACCTTCTAAGGCAAGGGCATTCCACCCAGTGATAATTTTTTCGTCTTTCGGAGGTGTCTCACGTCTTCTTCTTTTTCTGAGCATGCTTTCCCTAAAGCCGCTTTCCATTGATTGTAAGTAGTCTTTTTTATCTTTCTCTAGCGCGAATAGCACGTTTTGGCCATTCTCCCAGTTTCCTTCTTTGGTAATGTTGAACAGCTTAATGATTTCATCCGATTGGTCCAGATCTTCGATCTCTTCAGCTGTCCAAGTATAGTAGCCACCTTCTTCTTCATCACTGACTGCATTGATCGATGAGAAGTATCCTCCTTTTGAATCCTTGAACTCGTTCACTAGAGATTTGGCCGTCTCTTTCGCGATATAGAGGTAAAAGGGGTCATTGAATTTTCGATAGGCTTTCGCATAGATACCCATGAGTTGGGCATTGTCATAGAGCATTTTTTCGAAGTGAGGAATTTTCCATTCACTGTCCGTAGCATAACGAGTGAAGCCACCACCAAGGTGATCGAACATACCGCCAAGTGCCATATTATCAAGTGTTTTGATTATAAATCGATCGAGTGTTTTGTTAGGTTGATAATATGTGAAGTCTAATAAGGCAGATAGGTAAGGTGAGTTAGGGAATTTCTGAGCACCCTTGATTCCACCATTGAGGGTATCGCTTTGAGTAAGCCAAGCTTGCTCAATTTCAGATAATGTCAGGTTTAGTGCTTGATTCTCGACTGCTCTTTTTTGACTAAGTGTTTCAGCCAGTTGACTTGCCTGTGCGAGAATTTCTTCTGGGTTATCATCATAGAGATAGCTTGCACGCTGAACGATCGCTTGCCAGTCGCTATTCTCGAAGTAGGTACCAGCGAAAAGGGGAGTTCCGTCTGCTGTTGCGATAATATTTAAAGGCCAACCTGACGTACCGATCATTTTCTTGGAGGCTTCGGCATACACCTGATCGATATCGGGTCTTTCTTCTCTATCTACCTTAATCGATACAAAGTTATCGTTCATTAAACGGGCCACAGTGGTGTCCATGAAGGTTTCCTTTTCCATCACTTGACACCAATGACATGCATAATAACCGATGCTAATGATCAGTAGTTTTTCCTCGGCTTTGGCCTTCTCAAAAGCTTCATCACCCCAAGGATACCAATCCACAGGGTTAGAGGCATGTTGAAGCAGGTATTGACTACGCTCTGATTTTAGACGATTTAGTCCTTCTGTTTGGTTGCCTGAAGGGTTACAGCTTACTGATAATAAAATATTTCCAAGAATTGAGAATAAAATTACATAAGCCTTAAATCCCCTTTTTTTACCGTTTAAAGTGGATTTAAGTGAGGGATAGTATATATTAGAATCTTTACTGGGCATATATGGTGATGAGAGGTGTAATGTTACGAGAATGCAGTACTAATTGCAAGCAGCTGTTTTTTACTTTTTCCGTGATTTTAATGTTGGGAGTTATTTCAGCATGTGGTTCTGGCGGAGGAGAAAGTGAATTAGAAAGTAAAACGAGCGCTACACTTCCGGAGCCAATTTTTAAGGAGATATCATTCACTCAGTCAGGAATCAATTTCTTGAATACTATCCGCGAGGATGAAACCCATAATTTTTTCAATTACAACTACATCTACAATGGGTCAGGCCTAGCCATAGGCGATTTTAATAATGACGACCTTAAGGATATATACTTTGTTTCAAATCAGTCAAAAAACAAGCTCTTTCTCAACAAAGGGAATTTAAAGTTCCAGAACATCACCGATTCTGCCGGAGTAGCAGCACTTAAAGGATGGAAGAATGGAGTGACTGTCGTTGATATTAATCAAGATGGTCTTGATGATATTTACTTATCACGTTCGGGTCGATATGAAGACCCAGACCAAAGAGCCAATTTTCTCTATATCAATAACGGTGATTTGACTTTCACCGAAAGTGCTGCTCAATATGGCTTGGCAGATAAAGGGTATGGTATACAAGCTTATTTCTTTGACTATGACAGAGATGGAGACCTAGACCTGTACCAAATGAATCACCGGCTTGATTTCAATAACAAAAACACAATCATGTTCCTTAGGAACGAAAAGCCTGAGGATTACGATGCCTATTCCAGAGATAGACTCTATGAGAACAAAGGCGGTCGTTTTGTCGATGTGTCAAATAACGCAGGTATTTTTAATAGTGCTTGGGGTTTGAGTGCCGTGATGGGGGACTTTAACGAAGATGGCTGGGAGGATATTTATGTAGCCAACGATTATCTCACGCCTGATTTCCTATACATCAACAATCAGGACGGAACATTTACAGAATCAATCCAAGACTATTTCCAGCACATGTCCTTCTTTAGTATGGGCAGTGATTGGGCAGACATTGATAATAATGGCCATTTTGATTTGGTTACCCTCGACATGGCACCAGAAGATCATGTAAGGTCTAAACGCCTTATGGCCAGTATGAGTAATGAGTTCTTCAGAACAATGGTTGATGAGGGTTTACAGCATCAATACATGATCAATACATTACAGTACAATCATGGAGGTGGTAACTACAGTGAAGTATCACAAGTTTCTGGCATCGATAAAACAGATTGGAGCTGGACGGCCTTGTTTGGCGATTATGATGTCGATGGGCTTAAAGACCTGTACGTAACCAATGGCATTAGAAAGGACATCACTGACAATGATGCAGCAGCGTCAACGGATAGCCTCTATGCCTTAGGCAAGCAATTGGCCTTAGGTCAAGTGCTGAAGCTTCTGCCAAGTCAGAACCTACAAAACCCAGCCTTTAAGAATGTAGACGGCTTAAAATTCAAGCGAAGTAATATTGATTGGGGCATGAAACGAGCTTTCAATTCAAATGGTGCTGTTTATTCTGATTTGGATAATGATGGGGATTTGGAAATCATCACCAATAATATGGATTTGATGTGTACGCTTTATCAGAACCTTACAGTTGAGAATAAAAACAAGAAGCTTCGGAGAATCGATGTTAAAGGTCCGAAAGGAAATAGAGAAGGTTTCGGAACTACGCTGAGAATCAAAACGTCTGACGGAAAAGAAGTCTTAGAGAAGGTAAGAGGCAGTAGAGGTTATTTATCGAGTTCTGACCCAGCAATATATGTTGCAGAAAGCCTTGATATACAAGAGATTGAAGTGACTTGGCCAACGGGGCAAACCTCAGTTCTCAAATCGGCTGAAGATTTGGCGAAGGGAACAATTGACTTTGAGGACGCAGTTTTTCAGAACATTATAAAGGATCAAGTGCAAGGCTATTTGACTAAGGTTGATAAGTCAATCATTGACTTTAAGCATGAGGAGAATCAATTTGATGATTTCATAAAGGAGATATTGTTACCGCACAGACAGTCGGAGCACGGCCCATTTATTTCGAAGAGTGACGTCAATGGTGATGGCTTGGAGGATGTTTACGTAGGAGGTGCGAGAGATCAGTCAGGAAGTCTTTTTGTGCAAACAACCGATGGTAAGTATAGTAAGTCTTCTCAAGCGACTTTCTTAAAAGATCGAGCGCATGAGGATATGAACGCTACATTTTTCGATGCTGATGGCGATAAGGACATGGATCTATATGTTGTCAGCGGAAGTGGAGAGTTTTATCAAGGCAATAGCCGCTTGCTGAGAGATAGACTTTACCTTAATGATGGTAAGGGTAACTATTCACGCGCTGCTGCAGATGCTTTACCGAATGATCAGGCAGGCGGTAGTAAGGCATTGCCATCAGATATTGATGGCGATGGCGATCAGGACTTGATAATCATCAACCGAAATGTGCCTGGAGAATATCCAAAAGGAGCCAAAAGCTTTATCTACATCAACGAGGGCGGTCGGTTTGTCAATGACACTAAGAATGTGTCTACAGTCTTTTATGAGACCTCACAGATGCTAACGGACGGTGTGATGATTGATATCGACCAGAATGGCTTCGAAGACTTAGTCGTTGTTGGTGAATGGATGAGTCCGAAAATATTCATGAACAATGAGGGTGAGCTTGAGGAAGAAGAACTTGATATGGATAACCTTAAAGGCTGGTGGCAGAGTGTGAAACCTACCGATATTGATAATGACGGGGATATTGATTTTATAGTCGGAAATATTGGTTTGAATAACAAGTTTCATCCAAAGCCTGACTCTCCGTTGTACTTGTTTTATAATGATTTTGATGAGAATGGTATAGGTGATATTGTATTGTCTAAGAGCAATGGAGATGAATTGCTACCCGTGCGAGGGCGGGAGTGTAGCTCTCAGCAAATGCCGTTCATTCTAGAGAAATTTGATAACTATGAGAAGTTTGCCAATGCCGATTTAACCGCTATCTATTCTGAAGAAAGACTTGATGCTTCTCTGAAGTTAGAGGTGAACAACTTTGCTTCAGGTATCCTGATCAATAATGGAGACATGAACTTTGAGTTCAAGGAATTGCCTTCATTATCTCAATTTGGTGCTGTTCGAGACGTTATTATCAAGGATGTTAACAAGGATGGATTGATGGATTTCATTTGTGGTGGTAACTTCTATGGTTCAGAAGTTGAAACAGTCCGTTATGATTCCAATTTTGGATCTATCGTGATCAACAAAGGCAATGGCAATTTTGAAACACTCTCATTGGAAGCATCCGGATTGGTTTTAAATTCAGATGTTAGAGACTTAGAAACTGTAACCATTCAAAACGAAGAATATCTTTTAGTCACTTCGAATAATGATGAAGTAAGAAGCTATAAGTTCTCAAAACGCCCCTAACATATGATGAGTTAAGTTACACCTGAACGGTTTTCCATTTACCTTTTCTGAAGAGCCAGACAGACACCATAGCGATGAGTATCTCTGCTAAAGTGATGGCTATGAATATTCCCGATGGTCCCCAATCAAAAGTGAAGGCTGCCAAGTAGGCAAATGGTAGCTGAAATACCCAGAAGCAAAAGAAGTTGATCACCGTAGGTGTTCTGGTGTCTCCAGCACCATTAAAGGATTGTGTAACCACCATACCATAAGCATAGAAGATGTATCCAGCGGCAATCACTTGCAAGCTGAGTGCACCATAGTTCACCACGTCTGCAACATCACTAAATAAGCCAATGATATACTTCGCGAAGATCAAGTAGATGACTGATATGACCGCCATGAAAATGGCATTGTACTTTCCAGTCTTCCAAACGGATATCTCTGCCCTTTCAGGTCGCTTGGCCCCAAGGTTTTGTCCAACCAAGGTTGCTGCCGCATTACTCATTCCCCAAGCAGGCATAAGCGTAAACATCATAACTCGGATCGAAATGGTGTATCCTGCTAAGACTTCGCTTCCGAATTCAGATACGAGTCGCATGAGAAATACCCAACTTGATGTTCCGATCAGAAACTGACCAATACCACCGAGTGATACTTTGATCAAACTCCACATTACAGGAAGGTTGATGACGAAATCCTTAATACCAATTTTAATACGTCCCCAGCCAAAGAAGAGGATCATAAACTGGCCAATAACGGCTACACCTCGCCCTATAGTTGTTGCGATAGCGGCACCTTCAACACCATAAGCCGGAATAGGGCCGAGGCCAAAGATAAATATGGGGTCTAGAATGATATTTAACCCGTTCGAAAGCACCAGTGTCCACATCGCAACGGATGCATCACCCGCACCTCTGAAGACTGCATTAATCAGAAATAAAAGCATGATGGTGATGTTACCGCCAATCAGGATGCGAGTATAGCCATAGCCTTCTGCGATTAGGCTCTCTTCAGCACCCATAAGGCCTAATATCTCTTTAGGATAAATGATTCCGATGATTCCGATAATAACTGCAACTGCGGCACCAAGGAAGATTGCCTGTACTGCTGCTTTTGCGGCACCAGGCTTGTCCTTTTCACCTGTACGTCTCGCAACCACAGCCGTTGCTGACATGCTTAAACCAATAGCAACTGCATAGAGCAAAGTGATGACCGATTCTGTTAAACCAACTGTCGCTACTGCATTGACTGAGATTTGTGAAACGAAAATAATATCAACCAGCGCAAAGGTTGATTCCATAAGCATTTCCAATATCATGGGAATGGCCAACATGAAGATGGCCTTGCGCATACTGCCTGTAGTAAAGTCTTCCTGATTACCAGCTATAGCCATTTTAAGGTATAGCCAATACCGATATATCTTGTTATTAGATTGAGTCATTAATGAGAATTAGTAAGCATAAAAAGTAAAAGCGGGGATGCTCGTAAGTTGCTTGGCAACTCACGTCCAATAGCAGCTCAGTGGTGGCTGTCGATATGAACGTATTAATTCTCTTCACTTCATAGTGAGACAAATCAAGGCTAATTAATTAGAATTTCAAAATTCATATCATTGCTCAAGTAGTTTTTGGAGCTTTTTCATGCCGGAAGTGGCGTTTTCCTCTATATACATAAGGTCTGAATGATTGCGTGGAGGGTTCGGATCGATGAGATATTTCTTACTTCCGGGGCTGACAAAATCAATTAAACTGGCGGCAGGGTAGACTTGCATGGATGTACCCACGACTAAAAAGATATCAGCTTGTTGTGTAATATGCATCGCGGTATCCATCATGGGTACTGCTTCCCCAAACCACACGATATTGGGTCTTAATTGACTTCCCTTTTCGCAGAGGTCACCAAGGTTCAAAGGCCAATCTGTCATTTGATAGACTAGGTTTTCGTCTACTGTGCTTCTCGATTCAAATAATTGACCATGTAAGTGCAGCACATTTGTGCTACCAGCCTTTTCATGAAGGTTATCAACGTTTTGTGTGATCACTTGGACGTCATAGATCGCTTCCAGTTCAGCTAAGATGAGATGCGCATCATTAGGTTGAGCCGTAAGGGCCTGCTTTCTTCGCTGATTATAGAAGTCTAGTACCAAAGCTTGATTGGCTAACCAGCCTTCAGGTGAGGCAACCTCCATCACGTCATGCCCTTCCCATAGACCATTAGAATCTCTAAATGTCTTAAGGCCGCTTTCAGCACTGATACCGGCACCAGTAAGGGCTACAAGTTTTTGCATTATGCCTAGTGTTTTAAGAAGCGATGAAATAGATAAGTTAATGAGGTATTTAATGAGGTTTTATTAATCTACTCACCAATTTTAAGTTCATTTTTATTGTCATTTAAAACATTGATAATGAACTGAATATGATCTGTAAGGTCAACCTCTAATAAATCTACTCCCGTTTGAATTTCGTCACGCTCAACTTTCGCTGCAAAGCTCTTTTGCTTTAACTTCTTCTTGACTGACTTCGGTGTTAATCCAACAATGCCTTCGGGTCTTACTTGACAGCACGCAACGATGAATCCTGTCAACTCATCTGACGCCAATAATGCCTTATCGAGGAGCGTGTCATAGGATACTTCCCACTTTGTATAATGCGCTGAAATGGCATGAGCGATTTTATCTTCCCCCTTTTCTCTAAGCAGATTGACAATTCGATTGGGATGTTCCTCTGGATAGGCCTCATAGTCGGCATCGTGTAGCATACCAGTGATTGCCCATTCTTCAGGATCTTCATTGAAGTGCCTGCCGTAGGCTTCCATTACCAGTTCTACGGTTCTAGCATGTCTTAATAAGCTTTCTCCTTTGGTCATAGAGGAAAGTATCACTTGGGCTTCTTCTCTTGTCATTTGGTCGTAATGAGATGTTCTTTGAAAAATGAAGTGATGACTAATTTAAAGTCAGGATTTAGAGGTAATTCTGGGTTGCTATACGTTGCAATATTTGCATTTCGTTCCGCAGGAGCATCCTTCAGTACATGATTCATTCCATCAATAATAATTAAATCCGCATCAGGTTTAGCAGCTTTTAGTCGATTGGCATCGTCCATACTTACTTGGATATCAGTAGTGCCATTCACGATCATGCTTGGGATATTCAGCTTCTTAAATTCGTCTTGTGGGTTGTATTTCAGCCATGAACTCATGAATGGCTGAATACTAGGCCTAAACAGACTAGCAAAATAGGGAGGGATTTCACTTACTTTATTCCCTTTCTGAAGCTCATCCATAATGTTTTTAGCCTCTTCGATGATTGCTGGAGGGTTTGCAGGGTTAGCGCGTAATTGTCCCATAATGGTCTCGCCAATGCTTATTGAGGCACCAGCAATGGATACATAAGCTGAGGCAGATTTACCTTGGGCTACTAGTAGACCAATTAGCGCACCTTGGCTGTGTCCCGCAATGCCAACTTTGGTGAAACGTTTCTGTTCGGCTAAATAGTCAAACCATTGAGAAGCATCTGCCACAAAATCATCGAAGCTTAGGTTTTGTTCTTCTTTACCAGCGGATTGGCTTAAACCCATGCCACGCTTGTCGAAACGCAAACTCGCAATACCCTCTTCGGCTAGCGCTTCGGCTAGCATTTTTAGGGAGTTATTCTTGCCGGGTATTCCTGCAGAATTCCCATCCTTGTCGGTAGGACCAGAGCCTTGTATGATCATTACGACAGGTACTTTCTGTTTCTTTTTACCTTCAGGCAACATAATGATGCCTCCTAGATTTCCATTTTCTACGGATAGCGTAACCTCTTCTTCCTGATAGGATTGAGCATTGCTGAAGGCAATTGACCCAGCAAACAATAGATAAATTATAAGCAGATTTTTCATAGCAGCTTGTTACTGAAATGTACAAAAATCAGCGTGAACTATAAAAAGCAGTAAGGTATCTGGACTATTTTTTCTTCTTCTTTGCGGTTTTCTTAACCGGCTTATTCTTTTCAACAAGAGCTACAGCCTCTTCTAGAGACATGTCAGTGACATCAATGTTCTTGGCCAATTCAATCTTGAGCTTGCCTTTAATGACGTTATGTCGGCCCCAACGGGCTTTCTCAACCCTAATGCCTTCGGCTTCCCAATTGTGAATTACCTTGTCTTTCTCTTTTTGGATTTTATCTTCAATCAGTTCAATAATGTCATTGTCGGATAGGTTATACCAATCATACTTTTTATTGACATTGATGAACATATTGTTCCATTTGATGAATGGGCCAAAACGGCCTTTCCCTTTTTGAACGGGTTCATCATTGTAAACATATATTGGTGCATCAGCAGCCTCTTTTTCTTTTATGAGTACTATGGCCTCATCTTCCGTAATACTCAAAGGGTCAGCTTCTTTTGGGAGAGAGACAAACTTTTCCTCAAATTTTAAGTAAGGGCCAAAACGACCGATTGCAGCAACGATTTCTTGTTCCTTATAAGCACCAACTACACGCGGTAGTTTAAAGAGCTCAAGCGCATCTTCTAGCGTAAGCTTCTCAATAAACTGACCAGCTTTTAGGCTTGCGAATTGAGGTTTGTTTTCTGGATTATCAGGATCAGTTTCGCCAATCTGCACGAGAGGACCAAACTTTCCTAGTCTCGCGATAACTGGTTTTCCACTTTCAGGATCGATACCAACTTCTCGGCTTGAACCTACATCGCCACGGCTAATTAGCTCAGTAGCCTCCACTCTTTCATGGAAACCACCGTAGAAGTTTTTGATCATTACTTCCCATTGCTGTCCACCGTTAGCGATATCGTCAAATTGTTCTTCAACTCTTCGCGTAAATGAATAGTCAATTACATTAGGGAAATGCTCGACTAAAAAGTCGTTGACTACCATGGCGATGTTGGTAGGGAAGAGCTTAGCTTTTTCAGCTCCTGTAATCTCTGTTTTATCCGCTTTGATTACCTGATCGTTTCTTAGCGTGAGCTCAGTATACTTTCTTTCTACGCCCTCTCTATGCTCTTTTACAACGTATTCACGTTTCTGCACAGTAGAGATAGTTGGCGCATAGGTAGACGGTCTACCAATACCTAATTCTTCAAGTTTTTTAACCAAACTTGCTTCTGTAAAACGAGCCGGAGGTCGAGTGAAACTTTCCTTGCCAGTGATATGGTCTAGTACCAGCGCCTGACCAATATTCAATGGAGGCAATACACCTTTAGCTTCTTCATTTGGTTCTTCGTCATCTGAAGATTCGATGTATACTTTTAAGAAACCTTCGAATTTAATGACCTCACCTTGAGCGACAAGCTTTTCGTCAGTAGATGAGATACCAATGGTTACAACAGTTTTCTCCAGTTGAGCTTCAGCCATTTGAGAGGCTACTGCACGTTTCCAGATAAGGTCGTAAAGTCGTTGTTCGTTATAGTCTTTTCCTGCGGATTGATTCGAGAAGTTTGTTGGCCTGATGGCTTCGTGTGCTTCTTGAGCAGATTGGGATTTCGTTTTGAACTTTCTCGTCTTAACGAATTCTTCACCATAAGCAGACTTAATTTGATTCACAGCACCCTTTACAGCTTCGTCTGATAAGTTCAATGAGTCAGTTCTCATGTAGGAGATTTTACCCGCTTCATATAGCTTTTGGGCGACTGTCATGGTTTGTGTAACAGAGAAGCCTAGTTTTCTACTTGCTTCTTGTTGGAGGGTAGAAGTCGTAAATGGGGCTGCTGGAGATCTCTTGGCAGGCTTTTTCTCTAGGTTATCGATCGTGTAATCTGCTCCAACACAACGGTCCAAGAAAGCTTGCGCTTCTTCTTCAGCATCAAATCTTTTAGGCAGTTCAGCTTTCATTTCACGTCCTTCGACATTGAAAATTGCTGTTATTTTAAAGAACGATATGGCATCGAAAGCATCTACTTCTCTTTCTCTTTCTACTACCAACCTTACGGCAACAGATTGAACTCTACCCGCAGAGAGGCCACGTTTAATTTTCTTCCACAGTACTGGAGATAATTCATATCCTACCAGTCTGTCTAATATTCTTCTTGCTTGCTGAGCATTTACCAAATCAACGTCTATCTCTCTTGGACTAGACATCGCTGCTTGAATGGCAGATTTTGTAATTTCTCTGAAAACAATTCTTTTGGTGTGGGCTGGATCTAGGTTCAAAGCCTCTTTTAGGTGCCAGCTAATGGCTTCTCCTTCGCGGTCATCATCACTAGCTAGGTAGATAGTTTCAGCTGCTTTGGAGAGTTTCCTAAGTTGTTTGATGACTTCTTTTTTGTCGGCAGTCACCTCATAGGTCGGTTTAAAGCTGTTTGCTATATCTATCGCCTTATCGCCTTTGGGTAAGTCTCTTACGTGTCCGTAACTGGAGACAACTTTGAAGTCTTTACCAAGGTAACCTTCTATTGTTTTTGCTTTAGCGGGGGACTCTACTATGACAAGATTTTTAGACATTCTATGCTATGTGTTTTAACTCAGGGCGCTCAAAGATGCGTAAAAAACTTTCATAAAAACAAACTTAAACCTTTGAGCAGCTGATAGGAATATATCAACAAAGGAAAATTGTCGTTCTTTGACACACAACTGAAACAACTATATAATGGTTAAAAATTTACTGCTAATTCGACATGCGGAGGCTGAATTTCCCGACAGCGATACGCGTGACTTTGAGCGGAACCTAACGGCTAATGGGACGAATCAAGCTACTATTCTTGGTGAGTATATTAATAAATTGCCTCTAAAACTCGATGCCATATATATCAGTCCAGCCTTTAGAACATTAAAGACTGCCAAGTTAATTGCTGAGCAAGTTGATTATACGCCAAGACTAATGGATGCTGAAGAGCTTTATGACGCAACGGAAAACCTAATGAAGGCTTTCGTAAATCGCATGGACCCACAATTCCAGCACGTGGCCATTGTAGGACATAACCCGTCCATCGCTGAGCTATTTGCTTATTTAACTAGGAGTATTCGAACTTATTCACCTGCCACTTGTGCATGGGTAGCGCTAGCCGTAAATGAATGGTCCGCTGTTTCTTCAGACATGGGAATCGAGAAGGACTATTACTACCCAGGAATGTCTTAACAATAAATATTTTCATCAGGAAGTAACAACCAACGAGAATTGGTTTTAATTTTGACGCATGGCGTCATTAGGTAGACATATAATTGTGGAGTATTATGATTGTGCTCCAGAGATTATGAACGATGTTGTTCTTATTCAAGAAAGCATGGAGGGTGCAGCTGAAATAGCAGGTGCAACAATTATCAACTCAACATTTCATCATTTTTCTCCATACGGAGTTTCTGGAGTAGTTGTTATTGAAGAAAGTCATTTGGCAATTCACACTTGGCCCGAATTCGGTTATGCTTCTGTTGACATCTTTACTTGCGGAGAGGCAGTCGATCCGTGGATTTCTTATCAATTTCTTAAAAAAGCTTTTAAGGCTGATCATGGCTCTGCTGTGGAGCTGAAAAGAGGTGAGATGGCTCTTTTGACACGTAAGGAGTTCGATGTAAAGCAGCTCAGAGACGACAAAAGTTCGGATGACGGAAGTCCTATCCGTACCAAAGATATATGGTTTACAGAACGAGATGATAAGATAGCCTTATCCTTAAAGCATGATGGTAAACTCTACGATGTTCAGTCTGACTTTCAAAGAGTAGAAGTGTACAATACACAAGCTTATGGCAATATGCTAACGCTTGATGGCATGGTAATGACCACCGAAAAGGATGAGTATGTCTATCATGAAATGATTACGCATGTTCCATTGCTGACACATCCGAACCCTAAACGCGCCCTGATTATCGGTGGTGGAGATGGTGGAACGGCCAGAGAGATGCTTCGTCATGAAGGTCTCGATGAAGTAGTAATGGTAGAGATTGATGACAAGGTGATTGAAGCATGCAGGGAACACTTACCGTCAATTGCATCGGCTTTGGATCACCCGAAGCTTAACTTGATTGTAGATGATGGCATCAAATACGTGAAAGAAGCCGCCAGTGGTAGCTTCGATGTAGTGGTCGTTGATTCTACTGACCCAGTGGGGCCAGCGGAAGGCTTGTTTTCAGTTGACTTTTATAAAGAAGTGTACAGAATTCTTAGCGATGATGGCATTATGATTACCCAGAGTGAGTCGCCACGCTTCAACAATAAAGTCTTCAAAGAGATCTATGAAGTGTATGGGTCTATTTTCGGGAAAGATAAAGTACACTGTTACTTGGCGTATATTCCTACATACCCGACAGGCATGTGGTCATTCTCTTACAGTGCAAAGGGTGATGCTCATCCATTGAATGATTTCAATAAAGAAAAGAGTAAGAAATTCTCTGACGTGCAAGATTTAAGCTATTACAATGAAGGTATTCACGAATCGGCATTTGCCTTGCCAAACTTTGTGAAGAAAATGATCAAGTAGTGAGTCAATTAGAAGACTTTAACCCAAATGGTGTAGGTGTCAAGGGAAGCCTTTTTGGTTTACCCTTTGACACTGAAAATGCCAAAGTAGTGGTGATACCCATTCCATGGGATGTCACCGTTTCTTACGGTTCGGGTACTTCTCAAGGGCCAGCAGCCATACTTGAAGCTTCGGCTCAAATAGATTACGAAATCCCTGATATTCCGAATGCCTGGAAATTAGGTGTCGCCATGGCGGATATCCCAGAGGTCTGGGAGTCTCTTGGCAAATCCCTCAGGGTAGAGTCAGAAATTTATATTGACTGGTTAGAAGCGGGTAGTGATCCAGCTGATAAGGAAGAGATGACCAAACGTCTCTCCAAGGTCAATGCGCAATGTGCTCAATTGATGCGTTACGTAGAACAAGAGACAGAATATTGGCACCAGCAAGGGAAGACAACCGTTTTGCTTGGAGGCGATCATAGCACACCTTTAGGACATATTCTGGCTTGCGCTAAGCGGGAGGGTGAGATCGGTATTCTGCAGATAGATGCGCATGCGGATTTAAGAAAGGCCTACGAAGGCTTTGACTACTCACATGCAAGTATCATGTACAATGTGCTTCAGCATGCTGAAGTCACCAAACTGGTCCAAGTAGGGGTTAGAGACTATTGTGAAGAGGAGAGAGCCTATATCAATGCTTCAAATGGTAGAGTAGTTACCTTTTTTGATCAGCACATTAAGGAAGCTCAATTCAAGGGTAAGACTTGGAACGAGCAGTGTGATGAAATTGTAGCGCAATTGCCCGATAAGGTCTATATCTCTTTTGATATCGATGGATTAGATCCTAAACTATGTCCGAATACAGGAACGCCAGTTCCAGGAGGCTTTGAGTTAGAACAAGTCAATTACCTGATCAAAAAGGTTGTTCAGAGTGGCCGAAAAATAATAGGAGCAGACCTCAATGAGGTTTCCCCTGGTACCGATGAATGGGATGCTAATGTAGGGGCAAGGGCTTTATATAGCCTTGTAAGTTTGCTTGGCGTCAGTCAGGGTGACTTAGAGTTTAAAAATTATTAGCAGTAATTCACTGAGCAACTATTCTATTCGCAGAAAAGTTACTTTCCTAATATTCATTGACCTTAGCTTTCCTGTGATGAAGTTTACGAATTCAGTTGGTGTTGCTGGATCGGCTTTAAAAACGATATTAATGTTATTGAGTGAAACGTTTCGATCCTTTCTATTATTGATTTCTTCAAAAAGCACAGATTCGAAGCTGTTAATAGGTAAGTCTTCGCCTTTAAATTGGACAAGTCGTGAATCAGTCAGGTATAACTGGAGCTCTGTGTGTTTCGCTGAAATGAGTTGGTAGTAAGTGAAAAGAGCAATGGTCGATTGATCACTTATGGATGCATTCAAAACGTCTTGATGCGCGAGGAATGAGGCTAGTGGTGCTTTGGGCACAAATACAGAAATACCAAAATCTTCAGGTTGAATAATTGGTAGTACCGCATCCAGTTTCTGATAGATCTTCGATGGATCGTCTAAGTCAAGTTTTGTAAGTATTTGTTTTTCAATTAGCTGTCTCTTAAATACAGTAATCGATTCATCGATATCGATGTTAGTGCTCTTTAAGGCATATTCTCGTTCTAATGACCTAATAATCGGGTCAGAAGATTGTGCAATAAAAAGTACAGGAGTAAGTACGATAGCTAGTACAAGAATAAGGTTACGGGTTAGAGGGGTTTGTCGCATGGGTTAAACATAACTATTTATTTAGTTTAAAGCGAATATTATTTTTAGACCAGAGGAGATTGATGGACTCGATCCATGCTTCCAGGACATAAGATGCTTTCCTAGAATAGGGAAGCGGCATCAATTCCCTTACCGTTACTACTTCAGTTTCACTACAAAATCATCTTAGTCCTTGTCGCTTCTGCTCAATTGGCCTATTATAGCGTTTTAATAAAAATATAAGCTTTGGAGTTAATAGAAACGGCAATAGGAGATTTCAGTAATTGGATTTGGGGCATTCCTCTGCTTATCCTAGTCATGGGTGGAGGTTTATTTTTTATGGTATATAGCCGCTTCATGCCATTCCTCTATTTTAAACATGCCATTCTGGTACTTGCAGGAAAATATCATGAAGAAGATAAAGAAGGCCAAATAAGTCATTACGAGGCGCTTTCAACGGCTTTAGCGGCCACTGTAGGCATGGGTAATATCTCCGGTGTTGCAGTGGCTATCACTATGGGTGGGCCAGGAGCTATCTTCTGGATGTGGGTTTCAGCTTTCTTCGGAATCGCTACCAAATTCTACACTTGTACGCTCGCAGTGATGTTCAGGGGCAAAGACTCTGAAGGAGAAGTAAGAGGTGGACCAATGTATGTGATTACCGAAGGTTTAGGCCAGAAATGGAAACCTCTAGCCGTGTTCTTCTGTGTTTTCGCTTTAATCGGGGCACTACCTATTTTTCAAGCCAACCAACTTACTGCAGCCCTTAATGTTGTTTTAGGGCCTAGCTTAGGTTATGATCCTACAGATTCATTTCAACTCTTTGGTGTCGATATTTCATACGCTTCTTCAATAATTGGTATCATCTTAACTATTCTAGTATCGACAGTTATTTTCGGTGGTATTAAGAAAATTGCCAAAGTGGCTGCGCGCTTGGTGCCTTCTATGGTAGTGCTTTATTTCATTCTTGTGGTTTATATTTTGCTTCAAAACGTAGGTCAAATTCCTGGCATATTTGCTGAGATATTGGGTGAAGCATTTACAGGCAATGCAGCGTTAGGTGGTGGACTTGGTGCTGTAATTATCATCGGTGCAAAGAGAGCTGCATTTTCCAATGAAGCTGGTATAGGTACAGCACCTTTAGTTCACGGGGATTCTAAAACAGATGAGCCGGTTAGAGAAGGGCTTGTAGCAATGCTGGGTCCAGCGATTGATACGCTTGTGGTTTGTACTTTAACTGCCCTTGTCATATTAGGCACTGGGGTGCATGAAACCTACTTAGGTGCCCAAGACACTGGTTTACTTGGTGTAACCCTGACATTGGAGGCATTCAATACTGCCATTCCTGGTGCTGGAGGCTATTTACTTGGTTTGTGTATCCTAGTTTTTGCAGTAAGCTCCTTGCTCTCATACTCTTACTACGGTGTAAAGTGTATGTCATTTATGTTTGGGGTGAAAAAAGGTAATCTATATAACTACATCTACATTGGAACAATCGTGGCTGGGGCTGTGACTTCTCTTGGCTTTGTTGTAAACCTGATTGATGGCAGTTTTGCCCTGATGGCCATACCAACTATGGTTTCGGCAGTACTCTTAGCTCCAAAAGTGGTAAAGGCTTCTAAGGTATATTTTGCTAAACTGAAGAGTGGAGCCTTTAATTAGGCACTGAACTTTGAGCCGAAAGCTTACTAAGTAGTTTTCTAAACTTACGAGTGTCGTAATTAGCTAATCCGGTGTGTTTAACGACTATTTCACCGTCAGGGGAAATCACAAAGGTAGAGGGCACATAACCAGTTTCATAAATATCAGGTAGAGGCGTTGAAGTTTGGTAAATCGGTAGATCAAATCCCTTCTTTTCTACCCATTCAATAGCGATTTGTAAATCTCTATCTTCTGATATCATTAGGAAATGGATGTTGGGATCGTCTTTGAATTTGGCTCTTAATGCATTTATTCCCGGCATTTCTGCCACACAAGGTGGACACCAAGTAGCCCAAATATTAATGAATATCGTTTTGCCTTTGAGTGTCTTAACGTCAAGAATGTTGCCTTCCGTGTCTCTCAATTTAAAATTGAAATCTGCTTTTTCGTATGATTCAGTACTAAGTTCAGAAGCGTTCATTACGCCAGTCTTTAAAAAGACTTGCTGAACTTTGCCAAAGACTTCGGCCTGCGATCCAGTAAGGTAAATTGTTGCGAAAATTCCAACAATAACCACTAACTCGATAATGTCTCTTTTTGTGACTTTAGCTTTCTTTGGCTTCTTCATACTCCCTAATTACAACAAAGCTATGGAACTAGTTCAGATTGAAAAGTGTAATGTGTCTTTGAGATAACCAAAATTATTCAAAACCTTAAGTACACAGTAGTGTTATTCTTAAAGATCGCTTTCTATTTTAGCGCCTTCAAACGAGACCTTAAACAAAACTTAATATGAAATTATTCAAAAACCTTTCCCTGATCCTTGTTTTATCCCTTACTGTAATGGCCTGCGGACAAAAGGAAGGGGTTTACTTTGAAAACCTTGAAGACGGTCAAGAGGTAGGCACCTCAGTACTCGTAAAGATGGGGGTGAGCGGCATGGAAATAAAGCCTGCTGGAGAAGTTGAGAAAGGGTTTGGTCATCACCATATCATCATTGATGGATCATCAGTAGCGCTAGGTGAGATGGTTCCAGCGGATAAGACACATATACACTTCGGTAAAGGACAGACAGAGACTACCTTGGAGTTGGCGCCTGGAGAGCATACGCTAACACTTCAGTTTGCCAATGGTGTTCATCAGTCATTCGGACCAGATTGGAGTAAGACGATTACGGTAACCGTAAAGTAATTGGAAAAGATAATCGCTCCGAAGGCTCCGAAGGCCTTAGGGCCTTATGCTTCAGCAGTAAAGACAGGCAACTTAATCTTTTGTTCAGGTCAGACGGGTATCAATCCCGAGACGGGGAAAGTAGATAAAACTTGTGTAGAAGGGCAGACTAAGCAAGTCATGAAGAATTTGAAGTCTGTATTGGCAGCTCAAGGTTTGACGCTCCAGCATATTGTCAAATGCAACGTCTATCTAAGTGACATGGCCAACTTCGAAAAGATGAATGTGGTCTATGGCGAGATGCTGGAAGGACATACACCAGCTAGAACAACGGTTGCAGTTGCAGGCCTTCCGCTGAATGCCTTAGTAGAAATTGAGTGCGTTGCGGAGGCTAGTTAGGCATGGCCGCAGAATAAGTAAAAAATGAGCATAAAAAAAGCCACCCTTGAAGGATGGCTTTTTTTATGCTTTTATGATCTATCAATTACCATCAGGTAAATTGATTTCTACATTACTACGGTAATCACCTAGCAAATGCTCAGCGAAGAAATACCACATCATTTGCTCGTAATAGTCACGCTTACTACCATAGCCATGTCTAGAACCTGGGATTGGCATGTAATCAAACCTTTTACCAGCTTTCATTAGCTCATTCGCTAAACGTAAACTGTTAGCAGGGTTCACATTATTATCACGCGTACCATGCGTGATCAGCAAGTGACCTTTCAAGTTCTTAGCGATAGAAGGGTTAGTTTTCACTTTCGCATCCCAAGTCGTCTCAGTATACTCATTTCCGTCCTCGTCTTTCTTCTTCTTGTCAACACGCTTCACACCATTGTGCGTTTCTCCCCACCATTTGTTATAGACATTGTTATCATGATTTCCAGCAGAAGACGCTGCAGCATGGTAGAAGTCTGGATACATTAGCATGGCTGCAGTAGACATAAAGCCACCACCTGAGTGTCCGAAGATACCTACGTTATCGAGGTCTATAAATGAGTGCCTATCTGCCAATATCTCAAGAGAGCGCTTGTCGTCTGCCAAAGCATAATCTCTTAAGTTTTCATAGCCATAGGTGTGATAATACTTGTCTCGCATTGGGCTACCGCCTCTATGTCCCATACTTACTACAATGAATCCTAATTGGGCCATTGCCGTATTGTAGCCTGAAGTGGCACTAAAATCATTACCAAACGATTCTACTTGAGGACCAGGGTATACATAAGAGATTACTGGATACTTTCTAGTGGAGTCAAAGTCAAAAGGCTTGAACATTACTCCATAAAGGTCTGTAATGCCATCATCGGCCTTCATTGTGAAACGTTCTGGCATTTTCCATCCCGTTTCATATAACAAAGACAGATCAGCAGACTCTAGGTCCATAATGATATTACCATTACTATCTTTTAAGACTGATCTAGGTGCCATATCCGTGGCTGAATAGTTGTCTACATAATACTTAGATGACTCAGACATGTTCATTGAGTGATTGGCAGGTTCCAAACTAACAGGCTTGAATCCAGAACCATCTAAGTTGGCTTTGTACATCAAAGCGTAGTAAGGATCAATGCCTTGCTCTCTTCCACGTCCTTCGAAATACACCTTTCTGCCGACAGTGTCGACCTGTGCGATCCTTCCAGTGACATAATAGCCACCATTGGTAACCTTATTCTTAAGTGCACCAGTATTTCCATCGTAAAGGTAAAGCTGACCCCAGCCATTTCTTTCAGACCACCAGATCAATTCTTCGCCTTCATTTAAGATGCTTAGCTGAACACTACCAGAGTAGAAGTAAGGATAATTGGCATCCGTAAATAACTCTTTTACCTCACCTGTAGCAGTGTTAATAGACACTACATCAAGGGAATCACTTGTTCTGTTCATCCTTGTGGCAAACATTCGTTCTGAAGTTTTACCAGGTAGATAAGTAGAAACAGTTTGGTCAGTGTATTTATCAAGGTCTACATCAATCCGCTTTTTGCTAGGTACTTCAAAGATTGAAAGGTATTCTTGCGGTACATCCTGATCACCAGGCATTGCATACTTATATATTTCAACTTCCGGCCTAGTACTAAGGTCATCGATTACGAAAAGCTCTTTGACTTTTCTAGCGTCAGAACGATTAACGTAGAATTTAGACTCGTCTTCGAACCATCTTACACTCGCTCTAAATCTTTTGTCTTTAGTCGTATCACCACGATCAGCACCGTAGCTAAACCAACGCTCACCGTCATCTGCTAAAAGGATTTCTGTAGAATCAGCATCATTAGCCATCATCATGTACAAATCATAATTCTTAGCGAAAGTGATGTAGGTACTATCAGGAGAGTAACGCGCCCAGTTGTTGCGCTTATCTGCTTTTTCAGTGGAATCGCCCTTTGTTATCCTTTTAGAATTAATGTCGAAGTGATAATCTACACTATCCACCATAAAAGTGAATTGCTTATTGTCATCCTCTAGCTTCCAGGCCTTTAAGTCCAGGTTTCTGTGGTCCCAAGGTTTACTGGTTAACTCACTTAGTTGTGCAGCAAAGTCCAGGTTGTCAAACAGCATCGTCTTGGATTTCTTAGCTGGGTCGACCATGTAAAATTTCTTTCCTTCAGTAGTGGTATAAGTATACCAGAATTTATCACTGTCTTTTAACCACCCGGGATTGACCCTTGTAGTCTTCAACATCTTCCTGATGTTGGTCGATTTGAATTTTTCCGCTGCCTTGAAGTTCGCCTTGTATTCCTGTGCTAACCCAGGCAAGGAAAACAACACAAGGATTGCTAGTTGTATAGTTTTTCTCATAGTAAGATTGATTTGATATCTAAGTTTAGAGCCAGAATCTGATTTTTGCAACCTGTTTCTGCCATACACGATATTACTGGGATAAACGGAAATAAAAAAGGCCCCAACCTCCATAGTGTAGGAGTGGGGCCTTGGTATTTATGTTCTTTGTTACTAAAACTTGATAGGCATCTCAGCTATAACTGTTCCCCAGCCAACAACTAAGTGGGCACCACCTTCAACTTCTTTAAATATTACTGAAAGTGCTTCAACAGTCTCGCTATTAGTACTAGCAACACCACCAACACTCGCAATTTCCTTGTTACCATCCATAAGGAAATTACCCCATGTATTAAGCTTAGAATGAAGCGAGAATGTCCATTCTCCATCTTTCACCTCAGCAAAAACGGCATAAGTTCCAGCGTTGACTTTAGAATTTCCTACGGTTACATCCTGATAAAAAGTAATTTCTGATGCTTCATTTGCTCCAAATCTCCACGCTTTGTCATTTGGTATTAATTCCGAAAGAGCACGTCCTTTAAGTTGTGGACGGCTATAATACAGTTTGATTTTTGCTTTAACTCTTGGGCCATTGAACTCAGCGTTTGCTGAATTTCCAGGGAAAAATGCAACATCCATTGGGCTTGGGTCAAGACCTGGGAATTTCTGTGCGTTTGCACCGAATGCAATAAGTGTAAGGGCAAGTGTGATTAATAAAAATGATCTCTTCATGGTTCTGTTTAAGTTTACAAACCTTTTTTAACGGGTGAAATTCAACAATGGTTCGAAACTAACTAATAGAAGAAGATATAGGAGATGATAATTGCTGCTATTACGCCTGCAAAGTCAGCGATGAGACCAGCTGTTGCGGCATATCGTGAGTTTTTGATTTTTACGGCTCCAAAGTAAACTGCCAAGACATAGAAAGTAGTTTCAGTCGAGCCTTGTAACACACTGGCTACTCGGCCAGGAAAAGAATCAACACCGAAGTTGGTGTAAGTCTCTAACATGGCTGCACGTGCCCCAGACCCACTTAATGGTTTCATCCATGCGACTGGCAAGGCGTCAACGAAGTCAGTGTTCATACCAAGGAACTCAAAGAAGAGCCTAAACCCATCATTGATAAAGTCTAAAGCACCTGAAGCTCTAAAGACACCAATGGCAACGAGTATTCCAACCAAGTAGGGTATGATCTTAATCGCCACGTTAAAGCCGTCTTTTCCGCCTTCAATAAGTGATTCATAAACGTTGACCTTGTTCTTCATGGCCATGACTATGAAGATGGAAATGATGCCTAGTAATATAACTGCCGCTACAGTATTAGAAATGGTCGTGACTTGTTCTTGTGGGATAGATTGAAAGTAGAATAAGGCAGCAACAATTAGTACTGTTAGGCTTCCTACATAAGCCAAGACTACCTTATTGAATAAGTTGATTTTTTGAAAGATGGATACAGTAATCAAACCTACTAAAGTCGAGAAATAGGTCGCTAGGAGTATAGGGATGAATATATCGGCAGGATTAGCAGCACCTTCTGTGGCACGATAGGCCATGATGGACACAGGGATTAGTGTTAGCCCTGAAGTGTTCAGCACCAAGAACATGATCTGTGAGTTAGAAGCAGTATCCTTTTTAGGGTTGAGCTCTTGCAAGCCCTCCATTGTCTTTAAACCTAATGGGGTGGCGGCATTATCAAGACCCAAGAAATTCATGGAGAAGTTCATCATCATGGGCCCGAATACTGGATGGTTTTTAGGGATTTCTGGGAAGATCTTAGTGAATAGTGGGCTGATACCCCTTGCAATTACGGCTACAACACCACCTTTTTCACCAATCCGCATGATTCCCATCCAAAGGGTTAGTGCTCCCGTAAGGCCTAAGGAAATTTCGAAACCAGTTTTAGCCATGCTAAATGTGCTTTCCATCATTTCTGGAAAGACTTCTGTGTCTCCAAAAAATATGAGTCTTACAAGCGCCACAACAAAGGCAATCAAGAAGAATCCTATCCAGATATAGTTAAGGGCCATAGGACAATCTTAAGGAAATAAATTTAGAATGTGTACTGCTGCTATTCCTGCGGTCTCAGTTCTTAGCCTACTTTGACCGAGTGATACATTCTGAAAACCGCTTTCCACTGCTAACTCAACTTCGTCTGGGGTGAAATCTCCTTCGGGTCCGATAAGGACCAAGTTGCTTTCGGCCACGACAGACTTTAATTCAATCGGGTTATCGAAATCCACGTAGGCAATGAATTTGTTTTCGTTGTCATTAGTCTTTAAGAATTCCTTTAATGACTTCATTTCATCAATTACAGGAAGGCTAGCTTTGATAGACTGCTTCATTGCGCTGATCGCTTTCTTAACCAATCTTTCCGTTTTCAAAACCTTTCGTTCAGAGTTCTTAGTCAGGATAAAGGAGATACGGTCTACACCGATTTCAACGGCTTTCTCAACGAACCATTCAGTTCTGTCAAGGTTTTTGGTTGGGGCAATGGCAATGTGTCTGTAGCCTGCTCTTTTAGCTTCTTCTCTCTTTTCTGTGATTTCAAATTCACACTTTCTGTGGTTCTCATTTGTAATGGTCGCCTTATAGAAAGTCCCACCGCCATCTATCAAGTTGATCCCTTGACCGATTTTCAAACGTAAAACTTTTATAGCATGACGAGACTCATCAGCATCGAGGTGATGAATTCCATTGACAAGTTCGGGTTGATAAAAGAGTTGCATGGCTTTGTATCACGAAAATATAAAGAGTAAGTGGCTAATCAACTATATTCGTTTCAATGATGCCTAAGGAGTTCATCGATTCAGGGAAATACCGCACAATTCAGGTATTGTCCAATGTGTTTTTTATCGCAGTCTGGTATCTGGCTAATGACGGTTTAGCCTTTTGGGATGACTATACGTATGTCAGTTTTGCGAACCAAATTAGCCAAGGCACTTTTGAAATCACTACCAATCATTTTACAAGTCGCGTAGGCTTGTTTTATCCTGTTTCGTGGTTGATAGATGTCTTCGGAATCAATCAGTATACGATCACGATCTTTCCGCTATTTTGTAGCTTAATATTGCTTAATCTGCTTTTTTGGATAGGGCAGATGCATAGTCATTGGATAGGGATCATCTCAGGAGTTTTACTAATCGCTGATTATCATACCATAACTTTTGTCACCCACCTCTTCCCAGAAATACCCATTGCACTAGGCATCTTTGTCGCCTTGCTTTGCTACGATTTTGTGAATAGAAGAGAGGGAGATTACCGCTTACTAGCGCTGATTATGGCGCTATCCTTATTTGGCGCCTTTTTAATTAAGACGAGTATTCTAATCCTCTTTCCGCTCTTTGCTTATTTGGTGATCAACGACATGAGAAGAAAGAACAATAGAGGGTTCTGGAGAATTTCAATAAGTCTTTTGGTCTTCTTTTTCTTGCTCCATGGCTTTTGGTATATGGAGGCTTTCGGTGATTTTTTCTATCGATTCAATAACATCTCTGACAACCATGAAGCGACAGTAAAAACTTTCTTTGATAAGGATGCAGTAGAGATTCTTAAGAGGCTCACCTATCTGCCATTCCTTGGCTTCTTAAGAGGTGGCTTTTTTATTCCATTGGGCTTTGCGCTTCCCGCTTTACTTACACTGAAAAAGAACGATTGGCGTTTGAATAAGCCTGAAATGCTATGGCCTGTAGCAAGTGTATTGATGATTGCTTCTTGGTGGTTTATCAGTACGAATTGGAAGTATTATAGTCCGATGCCAGTAGATACGCGTCATATTACTTTTGTGATTCCTGTTCTAATTATGGCTGGGGCCTATTATTGGTCAGATAAAGTAGTTTTTGCGAAGGTAATGGGTGCAAAACTGAAGTGGCTGCCATTGGCTGCCCTTTTGGCGATTCCGGCCTATAAGATTTACAAGGCGGACGATAAGAACTACACCGAATTGAAGGAGTTAATAACTACTGAATTTGTAGATAATATGAAAGCCCAGACGATCATTACCGATGGCCTCGTTGCTTACGGATCTCCATACTTCTACAACTTCGAGTCTTCCAATGATACCTATCAATGGTGGGTTGAGCTTGATTTTAGTAAAATTAGAGTAGGGGACTACCTTCTTGTAAATGAGGCTTCTTTAAATGATAGATATGAGGAGCCAGGCTATCTGTCTTTGTTAAGGAATAGCATTACTGCAAAGGGCTGGCAATTGGAGACAATTTATCAGGGTAACATTGTCCTCCAGGTAATTCGGGAATAAAAAAGCCGTTCAGAATTAATCTAAACGGCTTTTATATCTAGTTGGCTATTATTAGCCTATTTTTCTTAGTTGTTCTTCACCAGCCTTCATTACGGCATAGTCTTTCCATTCTGAAAACTCTTTTTCATCTAGGACCTTTTCAGCATCGCCTACTTCAGGAGGGGTGAACGTAAAACCCGATTCCCACCATTCTCTGGCGTAGGCTCTAGCTTTGTCTTTATCAATTTCAAATTGAGTAACCTGACCGTCACCTATTAGCCAAGGTTTGTCCTTGGAGCTGAATTTTTGAAAAATCATCGTTCTCATTTTGGTGCCCATTTCGTCTTTCTTCTCGAAATGAGCCTTAGTATAAGCCATTGTTTCGGGCTCAATCATTTTATTATCCCAAAACCTTTTTGATTTGATGATTTGCGAAGAGGTCAGCAAATAACCTTCTCCAAATTCTAATAGTGAACCTTCTAATTCGCACGCTCGTGCCGGTTTCTTTTTCTTCTTTCCGAAGCCGAATAATCCCATTGTTGTAATTCTTATTTGAGTTTTTTAACCAAGTGCAATATGAGAATAATATCCCACTTTTAACCAATTAAAGAGTATACGAGTGTAAACGATTACATGGTTCAATACTTATCTTAAACGGCTTTCAATCGGGCTATAAGGTCGATGTACTGTGCCATAGCGCTCTCTGCGTCTGTGCCGACCAGCCCTTTCCATGCATTGTATTTAGCAGCTGCTTTGAAGTCAAAACCGGTGGGTGCGTCACCTGTGCAATCACCTTCGGTGGCTTGCTTGTAGAGAGAATATATTTTCAATAAATCTTCGTTAGAAGGTCTTTCCGATATGCTAGATGATGCTTTTACAGCATTTTCGAAGTCAGTTGCTAGTGCCATGTGAGTAATTCCTGTTAATTTTAGGACGAATTTATTGATAATTTGTACGATTATCCAGACGAATGACTTTTAACCTGAAAACCTTATTGGTGATTTTGACGCTAGCGTCCCTGCCATGTGCTTTGAATGGTCAATCCTACAGCATAGATCATCAAGCGGGAGCTATTCTTAAGCTCGTCAGTGCGCGTATGAATATCAGCAGTGATTTGGTAAGTACCTCTAGTACTGAGGCTGAAGTGGGGTATCAGTTTGGAGGGTTTTATCGCATAAATATTGATAAGATTTACGTTCAGCCCGAAGTGCTATTCTCTAAAATTAAAACGCAACTTGTCTTCAATGACTATAACGGTGTTCCAGGGTTTAATCCAATGTCTCAATTTGAGTTCAATACCCTTGAGCTCCCTCTTAATATAGGCTACCGCATTGGTAACCTTCGATTTATGATGGGGCCTTCTTTTAGCATCCTCTTGTCTGGTGAACGTTCTTTTCTCAATAACATCGAGAAAGTCACTTCTGAGTATAACCAAACAAATTTTATGTGGCATTGGGGAATAGGCGGAGATTTCGAACGCATATTCGTAGACATCAAATATGAATCTGGTCTAAGTAAAACGGGTGAGAGTTTGAGTAACCTTATTGGCCGTGAGTTTGTGCCGAAGCAAAGGCAATGGGTGATCAGTGTAGCGCTAAACTTGTTGAAAGACTAATCTCTTAATATCCAGTATGAATTATCAGACACTCTTTGAAGTGTGTCTTGGTTAATATATTCAAACACGATTTCTGATTGCGAGCTGAAACCAGTTTCATCATAGACAATAATGTGGTCATTAGCATCTACTCGAAAGCCTTTACTGAAGACAATGTCATTACCACCGATTAGAATATTTGCTTTAAAGCCTCCCAGAAATTCTACCCATTCTTCACAATTCTGTTCTGGATTACCGCCACTGACACATCCGGGAATTCGATGAACATAGGTACGCTCTAACCTAGGGAAGTCATCGATAACGACCTCTTCTTCGCAAGCGTACACGAATAGGAGGCTAACAATTAGAAAGGGAAAGAGAAAATGCTTTTTCATATCATTCAGTTTTCAGTGACTTTCATCTTCTTAACTTAATTGACACCTAAATTGCAGAAGAAGTTGTTTGCATAAAAGAAAAGCCACCACGATCTCTCGCAGCGGCTTTTACATTTTTGAAGCTTAAAGCTTGAGGTGTTTAGCTATTTAGTAAACTGACCCGATACGATCAAGTCCTTGGTACCGTGACCCCAAGAGTAGAAACCTTCTCCCGATTTTACACCCATATAACCCGCAGTCACCATATTCACTAAGAGAGGGCATGGTGCATATTTCGGATTACCGAAGCCTTCGTACAACACGTTCATAATTGAAAGGCAAATGTCTAGGCCAATGAAATCCGCCAATTGCAATGGTCCCATAGGATGGGCCATTCCTAGCTTCATCACAGTGTCAATTTCTTCCACGCCTGCCACACCTTCGTGTAACGAAATGATAGCCTCATTGATCATAGGCATCAAAATACGGTTGGCGATAAAGCCTGGGTAGTCATTCACTTCAGTAGGTACTTTACCCAATTTCTTTGAAGTCTCCATAATCAAGGCAGTCACTTCGTCAGAAGTAGCATAGCCTCTGATCACCTCTACCAATTTCATCACGGGTACAGGATTCATAAAGTGCATTCCGATCACTTTATCTGGTCGTTTAGTGACAGAACCAATCTTAGTGATTGGAATAGAAGAGGTGTTTGAAGCAAGAATACATGATGGCTTTGTAAAGGCTTCTAAGTCTTCGAAGATCTTTAGCTTGATATTTATGTTTTCAGTAGCTGCTTCAACGACTAAATCGGCCTCAGCTACACCAGTTTTCATGTCAGTATGGGTAGATATGTTTGAGAGGGTAGAAGCCATTTGTGCTTCGTTAATCCTTTCCTTAGCCACCATTCTTGCCAGGTTCTTTTCGATGGTTTTTAAAGCCCTATCGAGTGCATCCTGGGAGATGTCAATCAAGTTTACTTTGAATCCGCTTTGCGCAAAAACATGGGCGATTCCATTTCCCATTGTTCCTGAACCTATCACTGAAATTAACTCCATTACTTTGTTTTATAGTTTTCCTTAACGCAAATATAAAAGCAACATCGGCAATAATTGTTTAGCTTCGATTTTATTGAATAAATGGTAATGGCAAAGCTTGAAATATGTGCTAATTCTATTGAATCTGCACTTAATGCACAGAATGGTGGGGCTGATCGGGTTGAACTTTGTTCAGAACTTTCTGTAGGCGGAATTACACCAAGCAAAGGGCTAATTCAAATGGCGAAAGAATTGCTGGACATACCATTGTATGTACTGATTAGGCCACGATCTGGAGATTTTCATTACTCTATTATGGAGTTGGAGATTATGAAAGAAGACATTGCCTTCTGTGCGGAGATTGGTTGTCATGGTGTCGTTTTTGGTGCATTAACACAAGACAGACGCATCGATCAATCCAAGACTATACAATTGATGCAGGCTGCTCAATTTATGGATGTTACTTTTCACAAAGCTTTTGATGCAGTACAAAATCAATTCGAGGCTTTGGATACTTTAAAAGAGTTAGGTATTCAGCGCATATTGACTTCTGGAGGTGCAGAAAGTGCAGCAAAAGGCATTGACACACTAAGTGAACTGATAGACGAAGCAGATGACGAGATGATCATTATGCCAGGTGGGGGTATTCGTCTTGAAAACATTGAGATGCTTAAAGGAATTGGAGCACTCGAATATCACAGCTCAGCGATGCTCAGCGATGGAAAGCATTCGGATTTAAACATGATTATGGAGCTTAGAAAAGCTTTGATTTAAGCATAACTCACCGCGGCATATAATTCATCATTATTATACTCTCTTTATTTCATCACTAAGTCCAGTAGAATGGGCAAGTGGTCGCTATAACCACCAATGTATTTAGGCCCCTGATAAGTACGAAATGGTCTTGTGGCACCAGTGGCTCCTTCCGTAATCAAAAATGGCATATCAAAGACTTGAGCTGTTCCTTGGTAAATATGTGTTTTCACCTGAGGATCCATCATACTGCCTGAAACAATGAATTGGTCAATAACACTCCATGTATTCTGAAAGCTGTGTGTTCCTGTATTGAAGCGAATAGGGTACATGAGGTTAAATAAGTCCGTAGACTGAAGGTTTGAAAGCTCGGTATTGGGTGCTAGCCCTTCGGTTATGCTCGGTTCGTCTGGTTCATCATTAAAGTCTCCCGTTAGAATTATAGAGGCAGTCGAATTAATTGATAGGAGTGAATCTACTTTTGCCCTTAAGAACTTTGCAGCATACATGCGTTTTGGTTCCGTTTCGAACTCTCCACCATACTTAGAAGGCCAATGATTTACGAAAAAATGTAGCGTGTCTTGATTGGGAAGTTTACCAATAACATGAAGAATGTCTCGTGTATTACTAGCCGTATCAAATGGGAATTTCAATTGATAATATTCGTAATTGATCAATTCAAACTTATCAGGACGATAAAGTGCTGCTACGTCAATGCCCCTATTGTCAGGGGAATCTTGGTGAATAACCTCATAGCCAGTAGTTTTCAATGCGGTGAAGCTTGTTAAACTATTGAGCACATATCGGTTTTCAATCTCACAAAGGCCTACAAGTGCTGGTGGTTCCCAGCCACCCATAGCCATTATCGTTTTGGCAAGGCTCTTTTGCTTCGTCTGATACCTTGACTTGGTCCAATATCTTGCGCCCCGCGGGAGGAACTCTTCATCCATTTTAGTAGAATCATCGAAGTAGTCAAAGAGGTTTTCAACATTGTAGAATACTATTCTAAATCGATTATCGTCACGGAAGCTCTCGTCAAAACTTTGCGATGCTAGATAAGGCTTGGCCTTTTGTCCATGGACTTGTTGAGGGAGGGAAAGAGTGAGCCAGACCATTAAGTTTAGTCTAAACAGAATCAGCCCATATCTGGAAATGGTGCCTATTTTAATCATACCTTTGTGTGTGTTTACATTGAAAATACGAATAGAAGAGAATAAATAGATGATTGAGATAGGAAAAATTCAGAAGTTGACGATCGGCCGAGCAGTTGATTTTGGTTGTTACTTGAACGATGGGGAGGATTTAGCAGATGAGATTCTAATACCAGCTAAATACCTGCCTTCGCAATATGAAATCGGTGATGAGATAGAAGTATTCGTCTATACCGATCATATGAGCCGTCCTATTGCTGTTACACGTATGCCTATGGGCCAAATCGGTGATATGGTAGGTCTAAAAGTGAAGCAGGTAACCGACTTTGGTGCTTTCCTTGACATAGGTTTAGAGAAAGATCTTTTCGTGCCCAATAAAGAGCAGGCGATTGAAATGGTTGAAGGTAGATCTTATTTGGTCATGCTAGTACTTGATCATAAAACCAACCGTATGATTGGAACCAGTAAGGTTTCGGCCTTCTTGAGTAATGCTTGCCAGCTCGCTGTCGGGCAAGAAGTCAAAGTCCATATATGGCAGCGGACAGACCTTGGATATAAGGTGGTGATCAATGAAATGTGCCAAGGACTAATTTATAATAACGAGATCTTTGAAGACCTAACCATTGGTGATGAAAAGAAAGCCTTCGTTAAGACAATCAGAGAAGACGGTAAAGTTGATCTGTCCTTACAGAAGCAAGGCTATGAAGCCGTTAAGGATATGAGTACTAATATTCTTGATCAAATAGTTTCAGCGGGAGGTATTCTTGAAATGGGAGATAAGAGTAGCCCCGAAGACATCAAAGAAGCTTTTGGTATGAGTAAAAAGAACTTTAAGAAAATTTTAGGAGGTCTTTATAAGGCTGGGAAGATTGAAATCTTTGACTTTCAGATAAAGCTTAAAAAAGCGGAAGGTTAGCCTGAGGAGCAGCTAACCTTCACCTAAACTACCTATAAAACTAAAACTAACTTTGAGCTAATTTTAATCTTTATTGACTCATCATTTGAACGAGTCAAACGATTGCACGAAAGCCAATAAGTTTATCAGCTTATTCATCTGATTGATTATAAGTTATATAAATTTTCCGATAAGAGAAATATTATACTAGAAAAACTGAATCGTCAGTAAGCAGCGGTTGTTAATACAGCGATTCACCCTATAATCTACTAAACCGTTAGTTGGTTACTATTTGATATTCACTTCGTTAGCAATGCCAAGTGAGGTGAACCTAATCTCTAAAACGCGTGGGTCCTCAACACTACTTTCACAACTCGCAGCAGGGTCGATGTAATAGACATAGAACGTCTGACTTCTGGAATATAATTCTTGATCCTCAGGCTGGCCTAGTGACTTGATGACTGTCTTTTGGTAGAGGCCAAGGAATTTGGATTTAACAGCAATCAGGTCATCAATCATTTCGGCACGCTCTCCTTTGCAGCCATTAATGTCAGCTTGCCATTTTTCTGTATCAAATTCGCCTAAATCTTTAGGGTTTGAACAGCCAAGACATACCGTTATCAGTAGGGCAAATAGGAGTAGAGAAATATTCTTCATATCAGCTGTTATTAACAGTCTGCGAAGTTACTGATCGGGTTTTCAGTAACCAAAATAATGACCCTAAGATATATGTCAATGCACTGCATATTAAAATGGGAGATAATTCAAGTTCTGTAAAGAAGTAAATGAGTGTCATTGGAATGAGAAGGAGTCTCAAAACCTCAAGGGGGAATGCCCAATTTTTAGATTCAAACAATGCTCCGAAGCTTATAGTAGACAGAATGATTAACCCTGCCATGACTGATTTTTCGAGAAGGTTTTTGTCAAACCGTTCCATGTTGAATAAGAAGAAAGCTGTGCCAATAAGTAATATCACATAGTGAATGAAAACATAGGTATTTACTGCTTTAACAGCATGCAGGTCATATTTTTGATGAGTAGTTTTATCAACCTCCAAAGGAGCTCTATAACCTCCTAAGCTGTCAGGCAACCATCCCGGTTTTTTGAAGATGTATTTTAGTTTGTCAGAAGCCTTTGGGATCGTTTTGAGGTCTGAAAGCATATCCGAATAGTGTGCAATATTGGCCCACAGAGGATTCCAGCTATTAAGATTTTTTGTGATTCCATACATGGGCTTTTCCTCTTCGACTCTAAAGGTTCCGAACATCTTGTCCCAGATGATAAAGGTGCCAGCGTGGTTTTTGTCAATGTACTTAGGGTTGCGTGCATGATGTACACGATGGTGCGAAGGGGTATTCATGACGGCTTCAAACCACTTAGGTAGCCGATCGATAGATTCGGTATGAATCCAAAACTGATACAATAGGTTGAAACCAGAAACTGATAATAGCACCAGTGGATCAATTCCTACAAGCGCCATAGGCGTGTAAAATAATGACGTCCAGATAATTTGTGTTGAACTCTGCCGCAGGGCAACTGAGAGGTTGTACTCCTCGCTTTGGTGATGTACACTATGGCCACCCCAAAAAAGATTTACTTGGTGACTCATACGATGTGCCCAATAATAGAAGAAGTCGTAAGCGATAAAAGCAACGATCCATGTCATTGCGCTATTCGGAATCGTCTCAAACCGAAACTGCTCGTAGATATAGGTATAGAATCCGATTGAGAGCACTTTTAAAAATGCCCCTGTCACTTGTGAAGTAATACCGCAATTGATGTTGGTTAGGGCATCATTTAGCCGATAAGATTTCGTGGCTTTAATTCGATGTACCAATAATTCAATGCCGATGAGCAAGAAGTATACAGGTATGGCAATTACAGTCGGGTTAAGACTCATGTTACGAACTTAATAAAAAATTGAATTCAGCATACAATTTAAATTATTCGTGATTTTAAAATGCGCTTCAATTATTTCGATTATTCAATAGTTATACAATGAAACCAGTTCTATTAATTATCTTCGCGACAGATTAAAAGTAAGAGATGGATAAGTTCATAGGGTTCTTTAGAAGTGTAACAATTTTACTGTTTACAGGCGCATTAATTTGGTCCTATGCCTTCATGGCAAGCCAAGTCAGTTATCGTTTTGATCCTGCTGGTGACGCACTAGGAACAGCAAATAAAGACACCTATTTTTTTGGAGCAATAGCCATTTTTCTACTAGCGAATGTAGTCTGCTATTATTTCACCAAGGTGCTTCAAAAAATCAATACTACTGAAGACGGTGTGGGTATCAGAAATCAATATTTAAAAAAGGATTTAATAACGTGGATAAAAGGTTTCGCAGGAGTACTCAACCTTTTCTTTAGTTTGATCCTTGTTTTTCTAGGGTTAATGAACATGTCGTCAGACTATAACATTAAGACTTTAGGCTTTTATGTCTATCTCGGTCCAGTATTAATTCTGGTTTGGTTCTTCTACTTAGCTGCTATTCTTGGCAAGCGAAGAAACTAGTAATCTACTCATTATCAGAGCTTGAGGGATTGCTTGTTCGGAAGCTAAAAAATAGGCGTGCATTTCTAGATTTTTAATTCTAAATTCCCTTTTCGATTTGTGCTAATGAGCACTGTTGTTTTCAAACCCTTGTATTGAAATTTTGAATGGCGAATCAAGTAGCGAATTATACCGAAGATAGTATTCGGTCTCTCGATTGGAAGGAGCACATTAGACTAAGACCTGGAATGTATATCGGTAAGCTTGGCGATGGATCGGCTCAAGATGATGGCATTTACGTATTAGTGAAAGAAGTAATCGATAACAGCATCGATGAACACATGATGGGTTTTGGTAAAACCATTGATGTGAAAGTTTCTGAGCTAAAAGTAGAGGTGAGAGACTATGGCCGTGGAATTCCATTAGGCAAAGTAGTCGATTGTGTGTCCAAGATTAACACAGGAGGAAAATATGACTCCGGAGCCTTCCAAAAGTCTGTAGGCCTTAATGGAGTTGGTACAAAGGCTGTCAATGCGCTTTCTACTTATTTCAAAGTAACTTCATATCGTGATGGGATGCACAAGGTTGCTGAATTCGAAAGAGGCGTAATTACCAGCGATGCTGATGCCTCTTCAAGTAGTGGAAGAAACGGCACTCAGATTGTCTTTCGACCTGACGAAACTATTTTCAAAAACTATCATTTCATTCCACAATATCTCGATGACCTTATCTGGAATTATTGTTTCCTAAATGCAGGCCTTACCATAAACTTTAATGGAGAGAAGTATCACTCTGAAAAGGGACTCCACGACTTGCTGTCTCGAAAGACCGATGAAGATAACTTACGGTACCCAATTATTCAGTTAGTAGGAGAAGATATCGAGATAGCATTATCGCACAGCAACCAGTACGGAGAAGATTACTATTCATTTGTCAATGGTCAGTACACTACACAAGGAGGGACGCACCAAGCAGCTTTTAGAGAAGCAGTAGTTAAAACGGTAAGAGAGTTTTACAATAAGAATTTTGATGCTACTGACGTTAGGGCCTCTATTGTGGGTGCCATAGCGGTAAGAGTACAAGAACCAGTATTTGAATCTCAAACAAAGACAAAATTAGGCTCGCAAAATGTAGCGCCTGATGGGCCAACTATGAGAACATTCGTTAATGATTTCGTAAAGAAAGCATTAGATGATTACCTGCACAAGCACTCAAATGTGGCAGATGCCCTTTTGAAAAGAATCATGCAGTCAGAGCGAGAGCGAAAGGAAATTGCCGGAATCAAGAAGCTGGCCAACGACAGAGCCAAAAAAGCAAATCTGCACAACAAGAAATTAAGAGACTGTAGAGTACATCTCAATGACGATAAGAAGGATGAAGAGCTTCGTAATGCCTCAACCTTATTTATCACCGAGGGAGACTCAGCAAGTGGATCGATTACTAAGTCAAGAGATGTACAAAGCCAAGCAGTTTTTAGTTTAAGAGGAAAGCCTCTTAACTGCTACGGTCAAACCAAGAAAGTTGTGTATGAGAACGAAGAGTTCAACTTACTCCAGCATGCACTCAATATTGAAGATGGGCTAGAAGGTTTACGTTACGATAAAATTGTAATTGCCACTGATGCAGACGTTGACGGAATGCATATTCGACTGCTGCTTTTGACCTATTTCCTTCAGTTTTTCCCTGATCTTGTAAGACGTGGCCATGTTTACATATTGGAAACACCACTTTTCAGGGTAAGAAATAAAAAAGAGACGATTTACTGCTACAGTGATGAAGAGAGGCAAAAGGCCATCGCTAAGCTGGGGACTAAACCTGAGATCACTCGATTTAAAGGGCTTGGAGAAATCTCCCCAGGTGAATTCAAAGGATTTATCGGTCAAGACATGAGGCTAGAGCCAATTATTCTGAGACAAGATACGAGCATCCAAGAGCTGTTGAAATTCTACATGGGCAAGAATACGCCTGATAGACAGCTCTTTATAATAGATAACTTGAAGATTGAGAAAGATTTGGCTGAGGAGGCCGCATAGATTAGCATGAGCGAAGACAATATTGATGATTTAAGTAAGGGAGACGGAGGCCAGATTAGAGAAGTAATTCCTGTCTCAGGAATGTACGAAAGCTGGTTTCTTGACTACGCATCCTACGTAATCTTAGAAAGGGCTGTTCCAGCAATTGAAGACGGATTCAAGCCTGTGCAGCGAAGAATTCTTCATTCCATGAAGGAAATGGATGATGGACGATTCAACAAAGTCGCCAACGTCATTGGTCAAACCATGCAGTATCACCCACACGGAGATGCTTCTATTGGAGACGCAATGGTCAACATTGGACAGAAAGACTTGCTCATTGAAACCCAAGGTAACTGGGGTGATATTCGAACAGGGGATAGAGCTGCAGCTGCTCGTTATATTGAGGCAAGACTATCGAAGTTTGCCTTAGAGGTGGTCTTTAATCCTCAGACAACAGAATGGAAACTCTCATACGATGGTCGAAAGAAAGAGCCCGTAACGCTACCGGTAAAATTCCCATTACTTCTAGCACAGGGTGTAGAGGGAATTGCAGTTGGTTTATCCACTAAAATACTACCACATAACTTCATTGAGCTTATTCAAGCATCGATCAAAATACTTCAAGGTAAGAGCGTAAAGGTTTATCCAGATTTCCCTACCGGGGGAATGGCTGATTTTTCGGAATATAATGAAGGTAAAAGGGGTGGTAAAGTAAAAGTCAGAGCACTTATTGAAGAGCTTGACAAAAAGACTTTGATCATCAAGGACATCCCATTCGGAACCACCACCACTGGCTTGATTGATTCGATCATTAAAGCCAATGATAAAGGAAAGATAAAGGTTAAGAAGGTAGTAGATAATACTGCCGAACACGTTGAGATATTAGTAGAGTTAGCCCCTAACCAATCACCTAATATTACTATTGATGCACTGTATGCATTTACAGATTGTGAGAGCAGTATTTCTCCGAATGCCTGTGTGATTATTGAAGACAAACCACATTTTGTCTCAATAAATGACATGCTCAAGGTAAGTACCGAGAAAACAGTAGAGTTACTGCGCCAAGAGCTAGAAATACGTAAAAGTGAACTCCTTGAAAAGATTCTCTTCTCTTCTCTAGAGAAGATTTTCATTGAGAATAGAATCTATAGAGACATTGAAGAGTGTGAAACTTGGGAGTCAGTCATAGAAACTATTGACAGAGGGTTAGATCCTTTTAAGAAGGAGTTCTATAGAGAAATAACGGCAGATGATATTACTCGCCTGACCGAAATAAAAATCAAGAGAATTTCTCGTTTTGATGCATTTAAGGCAGACGAGTTGATGAGGAAACTTGAAGAGGAGCTGGCAGAAGTTAAGCATCACCTACTAAACCTTATCGAATACGCTATTGCCTATTTCCAGAAGCTTCAAGAAAAATACGGTAAAGGCCGAGAGCGTAAGACGGAGATCAAGTCATTTGAAAACATTACTGCTGCCGTTGTAGCCGCTAACAATGCTAAGCTCTATGTGAATCGAAAGGATGGCTTCATAGGCTATGGCTTAAAGAAAGATGAGTTTATTTGTGAGTGTTCTGATATTGACGACATCATCGTATTTAGAGCGGATGGAAATTTTCAAGTCGTTAGAATCTCGGATAAGATTTTCGTAGGCAAAGACATTATATGGGCAGGTGTGTTCAAAAAGAACGATGAACGCATGGTCTATAACATGATGTACCTAGACGGTAAATCGGGTCGGTCCATGGTAAAGCGTTTCCAAGTCTTGGGTGTTACTCGAGACCGTGAATATGACCTTACCAAAGGAGAGAGAGGATCTAAGGTGTTATATTTTACTGCAAACCCTAATGGTGAGGCAGAACTGATTACAGTTTACCTCACTTCAGGTGCTAAGGCAAGGGTCAAAGTATTTGACTTTAGTTTTGCAGATGTTGATATCAAGGGCAGAGGTTCTGGCGGGAATATTGTCACAAAGTATCCAGTCAGAAAGGTTCAGCTGAAAATGGAAGGTCGTTCTACTTTAGGGGGGCTTGATATTTGGTATGATGAATCTGTCGGTCGATTAAATCGTGATGACCGTGGTACTCGCCTCGGTAACTTTCAGGCAGCTGATATGATACTGGTCATTTATAATAATGGCGAATATGAATTAACATCTTTCGACTTAACGAATCGTTACGATCCAACAAAGATTCACTATATCCATAAGTTTGATCCGGATGGCGTTATTTCTGCCATTCATTACGATCCGGCAACAGCCCTGCATTACGTAAAAAGATTCCAAGTAGAGACTTCCACAAAGGATAAAAAGTTCATGTTCATCAGTGAAGAGAAGGGTGCAAAATTACTTCTTGCCACCACGTTGAAGGATGCTCAGATCGAAGTCCACTATACAATCAAAGGCTTGCGCGAACGCAAGATTACTGTTTTTGATATGGATATGTTGATTGACGTGAAGGGCTGGAGAGCGACAGGAAATAAGCTTTCACCTCATAATGTCAAGAAAGTAGTGCTCCTGGGAGGGAATAAGAAAGCTGAAGATGTAGCTGATGAGCCGGAAACAGCAATGGCTGTGGAGGTTGAAGCTCAACCGAAAGCGAAGGAACAACCAACAAAACAAGAGATTGAAGCCCCAAAGCCTGAGAAGGAAGTAGAGGATAAACCAAAGCCAGAAGAATCTGAGCCTCCTTTAGTTGATAAAGAACCTATTGTTGAAGACAAGGAAAAAGAAGCAGAAGTAAAGAAGGCTCCAGAAAAGCCAGATGAACCGAAGCCTAAACCAATACCTCCAAAAAAGGACGATAAGAACAAAGGGGGTGCTGGTAACTATAATGTCGGTGATACGATAGAACTATTCTAGAAATGTAAATTCGGTAAGGGTTTGAACAATATGGATTGTCTTTAATAAGACGGTCTGAACAGCCGTCAAAAGGTTGTGGAAATATTGTTTGTTCATCTTCCGAAGCTGTTGGCTATTTCGTCAACGGCTTTCTTTTTTTAATAACCAAAGCCTTGAGAAAGCAGCTGAATGAAATGTTAGAGGAGTTTGTAACACCTCATAAAGTGTCCACCATCAACCAGGTGCTTTCTGAACGTACGCGTCATTTAACGGTTGTTCTTGAGGATATTTATCATGCACAAAATGCCAGTGCCGTTATGCGGACTTGTGATTGTTTTGGTATTCAGGATTTATACATCACCCAACGTCTTCATGACTACGAAGTCAATCCCAATGTGGTTAGAGGTGCATCAAAATGGATCACTCAGCACAAGTACGAAAGGGAAGAGACGAGTACGGAGAAGTGCTTCAAAGATTTAAAAAAGAAAAATTATCGCATTGTGGGGACAACCCCTTCTAAAGAATTTGCATCTATACATGACTTAGACATCACTGATAAAACAGCGATTATATTTGGTACAGAATTGCAGGGGCTCACTGATTATGCCAAAGAGCAAGTAGACGAACTTGTTCATATACCGATGTATGGCTTTACGGAGTCCTTTAATATTTCAGTAAGTGCTGCTTTATTATTGCAAGAGTTAGTCTCTAGGCTAAAAAGTAGTGATATCGCCTGGCAGTTGACAGAAGAAGAAAAAGAAGAATTGAAACTAGAGTGGTACTCGAGAATTGTGAAGCGATCAGATATCCATATTAATAATTATATGAGGGAACGTTCTCAGATTTCTAAGAGTTAACCTCTGAGTTAGTTATATATACCCTGACTTTTTATCCCTTTATATCGTTAGATAAGAGTTAATAAATTAAAACACGCCACTTTGAAACTGAGAATATTTTTATCTCTTATCACTTTACTTTGCCTTATAAGTTCAATTCAGGCACAAACTGTGATTAAAGGCAAGGTCACTGATGCAGAAAGTGGTGACCCAATACCATTTGCGAGTGTGGTGATTAAAGGAACTTCAGTAGGATCTCCAACAGATTTTGACGGTTTTTATACCATCGAAGGAGATGCTGCATCCGATACTCTTTTGGTTTCCTTCATTGGTTACGAAACCAGGTATAAAGTTTATCAGAAAGGGATTACTCAAACCATCAATTTTCAACTAACACCAGAGGCCAAAGGGCTTGATGACTTTGTGGTTTTCGCGAGAGAAGAAGAAAACCCTGCTTTTGCGATCATGCGATCTGTCATTGATAATAAGCGCACCAATGATAAACGTACATTGGACGCATACGAATACGACAGCTATAACAAAATTCAAATAGATGTAGATAATATTTCTGAACAGCTTCGTAATAAGAAGTACATGCAGAAGATAAGCGCTGTACTAGATTCAATTGAAGTGATTGCAGGGGAAGATGGAAAGCCTGTTTTGCCGCTTTTTATCTCTGAATCACTTTCGAAATTTTATTACCGAGATAATCCTCGTTTGCAGAAAGAGGAAATTGAGCGTACTCGGATCAAGGGAGTAGCCATTGAGGATGGTTCTCTAATTTCTCAAGTCATCGGTTCTTCCTTTCAAGAATACAACTTCTATCAAAATCGAATGAATATCGTAGAGAAAGAGTTTGCATCGCCTATAGGTGATGCTTGGAGATTAATCTATGAGTATGAGCTTCAAGACAGTCTCTACCTCGGAGATGAGTTTGTTTATCTCCTTGAATTTAAGCCCAAGAACGATCAGGAATTGGCCTTTTTTGGAAACCTTTGGATAACCAAGTCTGACTTTGCAATCAAGCAGATAGATGCTACCATGCAGTCTACTGCTAACCTGAACTTCATTGATCGTATTAAGATCCAACAAGAACTTGAAAGAACAGAGACTGGCGCATGGCTGCCCATCAAGTCTAGAATTCTAATAGATGCAACTGAGATTACTAAAAAATCGGCAGGCTTTTTAGCTAAGTTTTATAGTTCGAATAAAAACATAAAAATTACCGCGCCTAAGCCAACTAAGTTCTTTGAAAGAACGATTGAGCTTGCTGAAGACGCGAAATATAGTGATGAAGACTTTTGGCAGGCCAATCGACATGATAAGTTGAGTGATACTGAAGTGAATGTCATGGCAATGATAGATTCGCTGAACAATATTCGATTTGTGAAAACGTGGACAAATGTCCTGAAGACGGTCGCAAGAGGCTATGTGGAGGTAGGTAAATTCGATTTAGGTCCATGGCCGTTTTTGTTTGGTTTAAATGATGTTGAAGGGCCCAGGGTCAGGCTAGGAGGAAGGACCAACGAGAATTTCAGTCGTAAATGGCAGTTTAATGGTTACGGTGCCTATGGATTTACTGATGAGCGCTTTAAGTATGGTTTGGGAGTAAATGTGATTCTTAACAGAGAAAAGTGGACTACTATTACCGCTAGTTATAGAAATGACATTGATCAATTTGGAATTCAATTAGATCCACTGACGTCCTCCTTAGATGGAAGCGCGTTCTTAGCATTGACACAGTTGGGAAACTTAATACGTCCGTTTCGGTATGAACGCTTTGAAATTGATGGGTTCAGACAGTTTTCGAGATCATTCTCGACAGGTATGCAGCTTAAAAAACAGAGTTTCAATCCCCAGTTTGACTTTAGATATAGAACCGACTTGAGTAGAACCGATTCGCCAGTTGCTTCGAATTTTGAAACTACTGAGGCTACAGTTATTTTCAAGTTTGCTCGGGATGAGTCTTTCTTGATTAACGACAATAGCCGGATAAGCTTAGGTACTTTGAGATGGCCAACGCTACTACTTTCTTACACTCGTGGCTTCAGAAGCTTAGGAGGCGATTTTGACTATAACCGTTTGAATTTCGGAGTTTCTCAACGTCTTAAAGCTGGTTTTTGGGGAGTATTTCGCTATCAAGTTAGTGCGGGTCATATTTTTGAAGATGTACCATATCCATTGCTTACATCACATATTGGTAACGAGCAATTTGTCTACACGGATATAGCCTACAACACGATGAATTTCTTCGAGTTCTCTAGTCAGTCGTTTGCCTCATTGAGTGTGCAACACAATTTCGAAGGCTTTGTATTTAATCGAATTCCGCTGTTAAGAAGACTTAAGTGGAGGTTAGTCGGTACGGGTAACTTGCTGTTCGGAGGGGTAAGCCAAAGCACGCTAGACGCTCAAATTAGAACGGATGAAATTGGTAATGACCTGCCATTTTTTAATGTGCTCGAAAGCGGAAGACCTTTTGCCGAAGTTGGTTTAGGTATTGAAAACATCTTCAAGGTTTTTAGAGTCGACTTTATTAGAAGGTTGACCTATTTAGAAAATGATGGTGTAGATAGAACAGCTATCAAACTCAGCTTTAATTTATCGCTCTAAAACTATCTATAAAGACCCTTTTCAGTAATTATTATTGCATATTTGCATTCGCAAAATTTGATTTTAATAAATCCTGTTGGTTTGTAGCATCAGGTACCCATTAAAATGAGCCAAGAGCAAGTAAAAATTACCTTACCAGACGGAAGTATCAGAGAATACGCCAAGGGTGTTTCAGCCATGGATGTCGCTTTGAGTATTAGTGAAGGGTTAGCCAGAAATGTATTGGCAGCCGAAGTAAATGGAGAGGTTTGGGATGCCAACCGCGCCATTAACCAAGATTCAGAAGTAAAACTCTTGACTTGGAACGATGAAGGAGGTAAATCCACCTTTTGGCATTCTTCAGCACACCTTATGGCCGAAGCATTAGAAGCACTCTATCCTGGAGTTAAGCTTGGTATCGGTCCTTCAATTGAGCATGGCTATTATTACGATGTAGATTTTGGTGATCAGGCGTTTGACGCTGCCAATCTTGAAGGGATTGAGAAGAAAATGCTTGAGCTAGCGCGCGAAAAAAACGTGTATGTTCGAAAAGACATTTCAAAGGATGAGGCTGTCAGTTATTTCAAAGAAAAGGATGACGAGTATAAGCTCGAACTCTTAGAAGGACTTGATGATGGTACGATCACTTTCTATGAGCAAGGGAATTTCACAGACCTTTGTCGAGGGCCCCATATACCTCACACCGGATTTATTAAAGCGATCAAACTACTTA
>DLQN01000004.1:0-668 GCA_002477595.1 Roseivirga sp. UBA7431 | reverse complement strand
GAGTACTTGCATATGCTTGAAGAAGCAAAAAAGCGAGACCACAGAAAACTCGGTAAAGAATTAGAATTATTCACTTTTTCTGAAAAAGTGGGTATGGGACTTCCTTTATGGTTGCCAAAAGGGGCGAAATTGAGAGAGAGACTTGAATCTTTCATGAGAAAAGCTCAAGTGAGAGCTGGATATGAGCCAGTGATAACTCCTCATATTGGGCACAAAAATCTTTATGTGACATCGGGTCACTATGAAAAGTATGGTGCTGATTCTTTTCAGCCGATTCATACACCTCACGATGGGGAAGAGTTCTTGTTAAAGCCAATGAACTGTCCTCATCACTGTGAAATTTATAAGTCAAAACCAAGATCATACAAAGACTTACCCGTCAGATATGCTGAGTTTGGAACGGTATATAGATATGAGCAGAGCGGTGAGCTTCATGGCTTAACGAGAGTTCGAGGCTTTACCCAGGACGATGCACATATCTTCTGTATGGAAGATCAAGTGAAAGAAGAATTCATCAAGGTGATAGACTTAGTCTTGTACGTATTTGATTCACTTGGTTTCGAGGATTTCACGGCACAGATCTCACTTCGAGATCCTGAGGATAAGGAAAAGTACATTGGTTCTGACGAAGGTTGGGCTAAAGCTGAGCGTGCTATTATTGAAGCATC
>DLQN01000089.1 GCA_002477595.1 Roseivirga sp. UBA7431 | reverse complement strand
CAATCATCGAATGATACTTTTCCTACTGGAATGCACATTGCAGCATATAAAATGGTGGTAGAAACTACTATTCCTGGGGTAGAACAACTGAGAGACACATTGAAAGCTAAGTCAGATGCTTTTATGAATGTTGTCAAAATTGGGCGTACCCACTTAATGGATGCTACACCACTGACATTAGGCCAAGAGTTTTCAGGCTACGTTTCTCAATTGAATCACGGCTTGAAGGCGCTCAAAAACACATTAGAACACCTCTCAGAATTGGCCCTTGGAGGAACAGCCGTTGGAACAGGGATTAATACGCCAGAAGGTTATTCTGAACTTGTTGCCGAGAAGATCGCGCACTTTACTGGTCTTCCATTTATTACTGCGGAGAATAAGTTTGAAGCTTTAGCTGCTCATGATGCACTCGTTGAGACCCATGGGGCACTTAAGCAAATGTCGGTTTCTCTCAATAAGATTGCCAACGATATTAGAATGTTGTCATCAGGACCTCGCTCTGGAATTGGTGAAATTATCATTCCTTCAAACGAACCAGGATCTTCTATCATGCCGGGCAAAGTAAATCCAACGCAGTGTGAGGCCATGACGATGGTTTGTGCTCAGGTGATGGGCAATGATGTGGCGATCTCAATTGCTGGGGCGCAGGGACATTATGAATTGAATGTATTCAAGCCAGTTATGGCCTACAATACACTACAGTCAGCTCGTTTGATTGGAGATGCATGTGTTTCTTTTGAAGAGAACTGTGCGATTGGTATCGAACCAAACTATAAAAGTATACAACAGCATGTCAATAATTCGTTAATGCTAGTAACCGCCTTGAATACTAAGATTGGTTATGAAAAGGCAGCGAAAATAGCCAAAACAGCCCATGAAAATGGAACAACGCTGAAAACAGAGGCTGTTAACTTAGGTTATCTTGCGCCAGAAGAGTTTGATGAATGGGTAAGACCAGAGGATATGATCGGTAGTTTGAAAAGCTGATCATATTGTTCTAAATTGTACATAGAATTAACGATTACTCGATGAAATCTCAGAAAGTGTTTTTAACACTCTTAATAGGAGTTTTTGTAGCCTCAGTCGCTTTGGCTCAAACTTCAGACGGTAGACCACTGACTAAAAAAGAGGCGAAGGAGTGGAAAAAGCGCAAGAAAAAGATGTCTGTGGAGGATTTTAAAGTCCTTTATGACCAAAATGTTATTCAGAAAGCACGGATCGCTAGCTCAGCAGGAGAGATTCAAAACCTAGAGAGACAAGTGTCCAGCAAGGATGACCAGGTGAGCGACCTCCAGAAACAAGTCACGCGTATGCAAGCGGCATATCAGGCTGGTCAGCGAGAAATTGAAAACCTCAAGGACCAATCGATCACTCCAGTTTATAATCCTGAATTGATAAATGGTGAGGATTTTAGTGTAGGAGTGGTATTTAAAGTGCAGGTTGGTGCTTTTCGAAAAATAGATCTAGCTAAGTATGCCGAGACAGCAAAAGACTTTGATCAAGAAGGCAACGAATTAAGAAAGTATATCATTGGGAACTTTAGAAACTATGATGATGCAAATGTCTTGAAGAGGTATTTGAGAGAAATGGGCGTTTCTGATGCATGGATAGTGCCTTATCGTGACGCTAAAAGAGTTCCTTTGAAGGAAGTAATAGCAATAGAGAAAGTATCTAACAATTAAGTTGTGATCATATTATTTAGGGCAGTGTCTAATTCGGGCGCTGCTTTTTTTATGCCTTATAGTGCAAATTTTTTTTAATTTTATCTAATGCAGAAGCGATGGCTATTTGAAGAAGGTTATGACGAGGCTATTGTCGAGCTCCTGCAGAATGAGGTGCAGGTTAGTCCCATAATAGCAAAATTACTTTCTCAAAGAGGCGTTTCTTCATTTGACGAGGCTAAGTCCTTTTTTAGACCATCACTCGATCAGCTGCACGATCCATTTCTAATGAAAGACATGGATAAGGCAGTAAACCGCTTGACTGATGCCATTGGAAATGGCGAAAAAATACTGGTTTATGGAGATTATGATGTAGATGGGACCACTTCAGTGGCCACTTTCTATGGTTTTCTGAATGCTTTTTATGATCAACTCGCTTATTATATTCCTGACCGTTACAAAGAAGGTTATGGCGTCTCAACCGAGGGGATACAATACGCAAAAGACAACGGATATTCCCTGATTGTCACTTTAGACTGTGGCATCAAGGCGGTAGATAAGGTAGAAATGGCTAATCAATTAGGCATTGACGTCATCATCTGCGATCACCATATGCCCGGTGATGAGCTGCCTGCGGCTTACGCTGTATTAGACCCAAAGCGTAAAGATTGTGACTATCCATATAAAGAATTATCGGGATGTGGAGTGGGCTTCAAACTACTTCAAGGCTTCAGCATTCAATCCGGAATAGAGTTAGAGGTGCTGTATGAGTTTCTAGATCTTCTTGCGGTAAGTATAGCCTCCGACATTGTCCCAATTACTGGAGAGAATCGAGTAATGGCCTATTTTGGGTTAAAGAAGCTCAATAGTGCCCCAAGACCAGGGTTAAAAGCATTGATTGAATTTAACAAGGTTCAGACTAACCTTACTATTTCAAGCGTAGTCTTTGGCATTGGGCCTAGAATCAACGCTTCTGGTAGAATGGGTCATGCAGGATCAGCAGTAGGTTTACTACTTGCAGAAACCGAAGAAGCTGCGGTAGGACTTGCAAATACAGTGAACGATAAAAATGATGCCCGAAGGGATTTTGATAGCGCTATTACCGAAGAGGCAATTGCCATGATTCTTTCAAATGAAGGCTTTGAACAAACCAAGTCAACTGTTTTATATAAGCACGACTGGCATAAGGGAGTCATAGGTATAGTAGCTTCTAGATGTATCGATAAGTTTTATAAGCCCACGGTGATATTGACAGAGTCAAACGACATGGTGACGGGATCTGCTAGGTCTGTGATGGGCTTTGATGTGTATGAGGCGATCTGCGAATGCTCAGATTTGCTAGAGCAATTTGGTGGACATATGTATGCCGCTGGTGTTACGATGCCAATCGCTAATGTAGAGCCCTTTAAAAAGAAATTTGAGGAAGTGGTTGCCAGCAGGATCACTGATGATCAATTGATTCCGTGTTTGAAAATCGATTCCCTCATGAGGCTGGAGGAGATAGACCAGAAATTTTATAATATCATTTCCCAAATGGCACCTTTTGGCCCACAGAACATGCAACCAGTCTTTGTTTCCGAGAATGTGTATGCTACAAATGTTAAAGTTTTAAAAGAACAGCATTTGAAATTTATTGTAAGGCAAGAGGGTACGAATGATGCTTATGATGTAATCGGCTTTGGCTTTGGGGAGTACTCCGATATGATTGATAGTGGAATGCGTTTTCATATTGCATATAGTGTAGAGGAAAACGAGTTTCGTGGACATAAATCACTCCAACTCTTTGTCAAAGACATCAAATTTGATTGATTAGACTATTTTTACTCCAATGAAGTTATCTGCCGAAAATCTAGTAAAGACATACAAGAAGAGAAAAGTAGTCAACGAAGTCTCCGTTGAAGTTAATCAAGGTGAGATCGTTGGGCTTCTTGGACCAAATGGTGCGGGTAAAACGACCACGTTTTATATGATTGTTGGTCTCGTTAGGCCAAATGAAGGTAAAGTGACGCTGGACGGTAAAGAAATTACACCACTACCGATGTTCAAAAGAGCGCAATTGGGTATAGGTTACTTGGCGCAAGAACCCTCCGTATTTAGAAAGCTTACGGTAGAACAGAACATCTTAGCAGTCCTAGAGATGACTAAGCTTTCTAAACAAGCGCAACGGGAAAAGATGGAGTCTCTACTCGAGGAATTTAGCTTGACCCATGTGCGTAAAAACCTTGGCAGAGTCCTTTCCGGAGGAGAACGTAGGAGAACAGAAATAGCAAGAGCCCTTTCCGTTGATCCTAAGTTTGTATTACTCGATGAGCCCTTCGCTGGAGTAGATCCTATTGCTGTTGAAGAAATTCAAACCATCGTAGCAAAGCTTAAAGACAGAAATATTGGTATCTTAATCACCGATCATAATGTGCAAGAGACACTTTCAATTACTGATAGAGCCTATTTAATGTTCGAAGGGAAGCTGTTAAAGGCTGGTACTGCGGAAGAATTAGCGGCTGATGAGCAGGTGCGAAAAGTCTATCTCGGACAGCATTTTGAGTTGAAACGTAAAATCTAGTGAATTGGCGATACTAAATTCCTTTCTTACCTGGGTCATGAAGAAGCGCATGCACCAGATTGATCTATTCATGAAGTACCCTCATGAAGTTCAGGGAGAGCTATTTAAAACCTTAATAACAACAGGAAGAAATACTGAGTTTGGGAGAACCCATGGTTTCGCTGACGTGCACACCGAAGATCAGTTCAGGCGGTTGATTCCAATTTCATCCTACGAAGAAATTAGTCCCTACATAGAGAGGAACATGGCGGGAGAGCAGAACCTCTTGTGGCCATCAGACGTGAAATGGTTTGCCAAGTCTTCAGGCACAACAAACGCAAGAAGTAAGTTTATCCCAGTTTCTTATGAAGCACTTGAAGAGTGTCACTTTAAGGGGGGGAAGGATATGCTGTCTATTTATTGCAATAATTTTCCCGATACTAAGATTTTTGATGGAAAGGGCCTTACGATAGGAGGAAGTCAACAGATAAATCAATTTGATAGCAATAGCGAATCCTTCTATGGAGACGTATCGGCAGTAATTATGTCGAACCTGCCGTATTGGACCAAGTTTGTCCGCACGCCAACGCTTGATATTGCTTTGATGGATGAGTGGGAGTCGAAAATCGATAAGATGGCAGAGCATACCATGAACGAAAATGTGACTAGCATTTCAGGCGTGCCTACTTGGACAATTATTCTTCTACAGAAAGTACTTGAGCTAAAAGGCGCAAGTCATATCCATGAAGTCTGGCCCAATTTGGAAGTGTTTTTCCATGGTGCTGTCGCTTTCGGGCCGTATAAGAGTTTATTCAAAAGCCTCATCCCTTCGGATAATATGCGTTATATGGAAACCTATAATGCTTCTGAGGGATTCTTCGGTATTCAGTATGATCCAGCAGGGTCAGACGATATGTTGCTGATGCTGGACTATGGTATTTATTACGAGTTTATTCCTTTTGCCGAGATCCATAAGGAATCTCCAAAGGTTATTGGGTTGAGTGAAGTAATAATGGGAGAGCAATATGCGTTGCTGATCACTACCAATGCAGGATTATGGAGATACAAAATAGGAGACACTATTCAGTTTACTTCTGTCGATCCGTTCAGAATAAAAATCTCTGGAAGAACTAAACACTTCATTAACGCTTTTGGAGAGGAGGTCGTAGTGGAAAATGCTGAGCGAGCCATTGCTGAAGCTTGTGAAAAGACGGGAGCACAGATTAATAATTTCACAGCTGCACCAAAGTATTTTGATGAAGAAACGAATGCTGCGCATGAATGGATTGTAGAGTTTGAGAAGAATCCTGATGACTTGGATCGCTTCACAAAGGCACTTGATGAAACGCTTAGAAGTATTAACTCCGACTATGATGCCAAACGGTATAAAGACATGGCCTTGTCTCTACCGATTGTGCACGAGGCAAGCCCAGGCACATTCTACCAATGGATGCGCAAAAGAGGAAAACTCGGAGGTCAACATAAAGTGCCGCGCCTTTCTAATACGCGTGAGTATCTAGAGGAGATATTGAGTTTAATGTCAGTCAATTCTTGATACTAATTCGAAAAGGAAGAAAAGTTTTGACAGCGTCATTATTGCTAGAGGCAACTAGAAACCCCCAATTCAGCACATTCTGGTAAATTGCATTTTTCTAATACGGTATGCAGATCGTTTTTGCTATAAAAACGGAGTCTTAAATTGCTGTTCGGGAAGGGTTAGAGATTAGCTAGCCGATTTAATAATTATGTAATAATACCAATAACCTTAGGTTAATGGTAGTTTGAACTTTTTTAGGGCTATATCTTAGGTAATTCTGAAGCTTTCATTTTTCAACCCTTAGAAGGAAAAGAATGCTATATTCCTAGGGCAGAAAGAAGAGGCGGAAAAGGGTGTTATTAGATAATAAAAAGAACCAAATTTTTATTAAAGTATTTTTCCACAAAATTCAGTGTTTATCCACATAGAAGTAAAATTATCACATAAGTAAATGATTGCCAATAGGTTAACCTCAATCACTTCTTGTTGTTTTTTGTTGATAACTATTTTTACTTTAATAAGAAAGTAGAAAGTCTATTCCTATTGTAACACGGCTATACGCTTAATATTAAGCGATTTAGGAGCTCATTTCTTTCTGTTGTCGCTTTAGTTTAGTGCGGTAAGTATTAAAGATTCTTGATTTTGAGACGATGCCTAGATACTGGCCTTCGCTGATGACTGGTAGGTTCCATGCACCAGTCTTCTCGAATTTTGACATGACTTCCTGCATCTGCTCGCTTGGTGAAACTGTTTCTGGAGGCTTGTGCATTAAACTTTCGACAATTACACTTTTCTGAGATTCAGGGTCAAACATGATCTCACGAATGTCATCCAGCGTAATAATGCCTTGAAGGACGTTTTCTTCATCCACCACAGGGAATATATTACGCTTTGATTTTTTAACTAATGAGACTAGCTCATGAAGTGTTTGCTGTGGGTGAATGGTGAGTAAATCTTTCTCAATGAGTTTAGAGATACTCATAAGACTCAGTAGCTGTTTGTCCTTATCATTTTGAATTAAGTCTCCAGATTCAATCAGGTTTGCTGCGTAGAAAGAGTGTTTTTGAAAGTAGCTATTGGTACTGAAGGCCACGGCTGATACAATCATAAGTGGAAGGAACAATGTATAGCCACTGGTGATTTCGGCTATTAGGAATATGGCAGTTAAAGGAGCGTGTAGCACCCCGCTCATTACACCGCACATTCCTACTAATGTAAAATTACTGACTGAGAGTGTTCGTCCTAGGTCTAAAAGATTATTCACTTGTGCGAAGAGGAAGCCAGTGATTCCACCAACGAAGAGCGATGGAGCGAAAATCCCTCCATTGCCACCAGCCCCAATGGTCACTCCGGTTGCTATTGGCTTTAAAAGGAGTACAATGAATGCTAAGCCAGCGAGTAACCATTGGTCAGAGACCTCGGCAAAAAACTGACTATTACTTAATACCTCTGAGGCCTGACCATTGAGGAGAAGCTTAATCGTATCATAGCCCTCACCATAGAGAGGATTAAAAAATAGCATAAGAACACCTAACCCGAGGCCTCCAATAATAGCTTTGATAACAGGGTGTTTGATTTTGGCGACCAGTTTTTCAGCAAACAGGGTAGTATTCGTAAAATAATATGAGATAAGACCACAGAAAGCACCTAAGAGTAAATAAAAGCCAAAGTCACTGGCTAAGAATGGATCTGTTAGGTCGAAAGAGAATAAAACATCCTCGCCTAAAAGCAACATAGAAACCAGCGAACCTATAACCGAAGCAATCAAAAGCGGAATGAATGCCGCAATAGTCACATCAGTGAGGATTACTTCGATGCTAAAAATTAAACCAGCTATAGGCGAGTTGAAAATGCCAGAGATGGCAGCAGCAGCTCCGCAACCGATCATAAGTGTGCGCTGCTTATAGTTGAGGTGCATTAACCGACCGATATTTGATCCAATTGCAGAACCAGTTACGACAATAGGAGCCTCTAACCCAACAGAACCTCCAAACCCAACGGTGAGACCAGATGTAAGCATGCGACTGTACATTTTTGTACGGCTGATGATGCTTGATTTTTTGGAAATTGAATATAGAATGGCTGTAATACCATGCCCTAAACGCTCTTTTAATATGTAATTGGCTAAAAGGGCGGTAATTAAAATACCAACGACAGGAAAAAATATATAGATATAAGAGTAGTCTAACCCTAAAAGGGAGTTCTGAATAAAATGTACGGCACTTTTTAAGGTTACCGCAGCGAGTCCGCCAAGAAGACCAATAACGCCACCTAGAATGATTATAAAATTCTTGGTTCGAATATGGCGTATACGCCAAATCAAAAATTTACTTAAAAGCGATTTGAAATTCATTTGAGCGATTTGGCCTTTTCCCAATAATGATCCATTTCTTCGAGACTCATTTCACCAATACTTTTGCCATCCTTTTTGGACTCGACTTCTAAATATTGAAATCTTTTTATGAATTTCAGGTTAGTTCTTTCAAGGGCCTCTTCAGGGTCAATGTCTATGAACCTAGAATAGTTGACCAGTGAAAACAATAGATCACCAAACTCACCGAGGGCTTTTTTCTTGTCGATCGCTTCGTTTTCAGCTACGTTGAATTCGGCTTTGAATTCTTGCATTTCTTCCTCGACCTTTTCCCAAACCTGCTCTTTCTTTTCCCAATCAAAGCCAATGCCCCTAGCTTTATCCTGAATACGAATGGCTTTAACTAAAGCAGGTAAAGAGGTTGGAACGCCACCTAGCACAGACGTATTGCCTTTCTCTTTAAGCTTAATTTTTTCCCAATTGGCCTTTACTGCCTCTTCGTCATTAGCTTCTACATCGCTATAAATGTGTGGATGACGATGAACAAGTTTGTCACTGATAGCATTTAGCGCATCTCCTATGTCAAATACTTTCTGTTCGTCAGCAATTTTTGAATAGAAAACCATATGAAGCATCAAATCACCAATTTCTTTTTTTACTTCCTCCAAGTTTTCAGTTAAGATGGCGTCAGAGAGCTCATACGTTTCTTCAATAGTCAAGTGTCGGATGCTTTCTAGTGTTTGCTTCTTGTCCCATGGACAATTCAACCTTAACTCATCCATAATGGTAAGCAGTCTATCGAATGCCTCAAGCTTTTCTTTTCTCCGAATGTCTTTTGGGGGCTGAATCATCTCTTTTTCCTTTCCAGAAACTTATGGGGCAAAGGTAGCGTTATGAAATCAAGTATGTTAAATTTGCCTCAAATTAGTCTGTCATGACCACATTTATATTCACATTAGTCTTAATAGGGTTGTTTTTTGTTGGGATGTCCGTAAGGTTAATTCTTTTGAAAAACGGTGAGTTTAAAGGAACATGTGCTTCTCAAAGCCCATTCCTTAATAAAGAAGGTATCCGCTGCGGTTTGTGCGGTAAGGATATGAAAGATGCCGAAAGTTGCGGAAACCCTGATAATGAGGTAGACAAAGTCCTCGCACAATTCAAATAAGTGCCTAGACCCTAGGAATCTTTTCAACACATTTTATTGGAGTGTTTCTACACTTGTTTTGCTACTTTTGCAATTGAATTAACGCAGCAGAGCTAGTGACATTAATAAAATCAATTTCAGGTATTAGAGGAACAATTGGCGGTAAAGTGGACCAAGCCCTTACACCAATAGACGCAGTGAAATTTGCAGCAGCATTTGGCACTTGGGTAAAAGAGAAGTCTGGAAAATCAAAGATTATTATTGGTAGAGATGCACGCCCATCGGGTGAAATGATCTCTAATTTGGTTACCTCAACACTTATTGGTTTAGGCATTGATGTGGTAGACCTAGGCCTATCAACAACTCCGACTGTAGAAATTGCCGTTCCTGCCGAAAACGCTGGTGGAGGTATAATTTTAACGGCAAGTCACAATCCAGTTCAATGGAATGCGCTTAAACTTCTCAATGAAAAAGGAGAGTTTATCTCTGGAGATGATGGAAAAGAAGTTCTTGAGATAGCCGAAAACGATGCCTATTCTTTTGCAGAGGTAAAGGACCTAGGGAAAATTACTCATGACGATACTTACATCGCCAAACACATTGAAATGGTTATAAACCTACCGTTGGTAGATGTTGAGGCCATACGATCAGCTAATTTTAGAGTGGTAATTGATTGCGTAAACTCAACTGGTGGGATTTCATTACCCCCTCTTTTGAAGGCACTAGGCGTAGAACATGTCGAAGAGCTTTACTGTGAGCCAAATGGCCAGTTTCCACATAATCCAGAGCCATTACCAGAACATTTGACGAAGATTTGTTCCACACTAGAAAATGGAAATTACGACCTTGGGATAGTCGTGGATCCTGATGTAGACAGGTTAGCCCTAGTCTCAGAAGACGGATCTACCTTTGGAGAAGAATATACATTAGTGGCCGTGGCTGACTATGTGCTTTCCCAGACAAAAGGAAATACTGTTTCTAATTTATCTTCGACACGTGCCCTGAGAGATGTTACTGAAAAACATGGAGCCAACTATGAAGCTGCTGCTGTTGGTGAAGTCAATGTGGTGACTAAAATGAAAGAAACGAATGCTATCATTGGTGGCGAGGGTAACGGAGGAATCATTTATCCTGAATTACATTATGGTAGAGACGCTTTGGTTGGAATCGCTTTGTTTTTAACGCATTTGGCCAAATTTGGTCAGCCTGTTTCTAGGTTAAGGGCTTCCTATCCGAATTACTATATTTCAAAGAATAAAATTGACCTTTCTCCTGAGATCGATGTTGATAAGGTGCTGTCTACAATCGCTGAGAAGTATAAAAACCAGCCTGTAAATACCATTGATGGAGTCAAAATTGAATTTGATAAGGAATGGGTACATTTAAGGAAGTCAAATACTGAGCCCATCATCAGGATTTATGCTGAATCAGAATCTCAAGCTACGGCTGAACATTTGGCTCAGAAGATAATATCAGATATTAAGGAAGTTGTGTCCAATTAATTTTTTAAGGCATGAAAGTTTATTTCGATAACGCAGCGACTACACCTCTAGATCTAGAGGTTTTCGAAACGATGAGACCATTGATGTTGAATGTCTATGGAAATCCATCCTCAACACACGCTCACGGTCGAGAGGCTCGGACTAAATTGGAATATGCTAGGCGCACGGTTGCAGATTTATTAAACACATCTCCATCCGAAATATTCTTTACATCAGGAGGAACAGAGGCTGATAATACTGCTATTACCTGTTCTGTTGATGCCTATGACCTTAAGCATATCATTACTTCAGAAATTGAGCATAAGGCTGTTTTAGAAACTTCTCGTAAACTGGAGGCAGAGGGAAAGGTGAAAATCAGCTATGTTGATTTGGATAGCGAAGGCCATGTAAACATGGGCCACTTGAACGATCTGCTAAAGAACAATAGTCGCTCTATGGTGTCGCTCATGCATGCTAATAATGAGATTGGAACACTTAACGATATTGGTGCAATTGGTGAGCTAGCGTCTGAATATGATGCTATTTTTCATTCGGATACCGTGCAAACCATGGGACACTTTGCGCACAACACTCAAAACTTGAATTGCCACTTTCTAGTGGGTGCAGGGCATAAATTTCATGGTCCAAAAGGGGTAGGCTTTCTAAGAGTTTGCAAGAGTAAAAAGATAGGTCGTTTTATGCTTGGCGGTGGACAAGAGAGAAATCATCGGGGTGGGACGGAATATGTTTATGGTATCGTTGGCTTAGCGAAAGCTCTTGAAATTGCTTATCGCGATATGAACCACCATGAACGATATATCAGAGGACTGAAAGATCGCATGATTGAAGGCTTGAAGAACAGGATTCCGGGAGTCATGTTTAATGGAGACATTCGTGACGGACATAGCTTGTACACTGTGTTAAACGTAAGTTTTCCTCCATCAGAAGATAATGACATGCTTCTTTTTAACCTAGATATTAATGGAATCTCTGCCTCAGGAGGTAGCGCTTGCAATAGTGGTGCAGCCATGGGCTCACACGTTTTGAATGGTATTAAAGCTGACACTAATAGACAAGGGGTTAGATTTTCTTTTAGTAAATACAACAAGCCAGAGGAGGTTGATTTCGTGTTAGATAAGCTCGTGGAAATTCTTGAACCAGCAATGGTTTAACAGATTTTTGAATTTTTCATGGTCTTTATAATGAGAACTCGTAAAACATGAAGTCAAGTAAAGCTTACATTCTGCTACTTATTGTGTTTCTACTCTCCTGTAGTAATGATGATTTTCAAATTGATGAAGTAGATGGAATTATCGTTGACGTTTCGACTATTGCTGGTCTTGAGTCTTGTGGCTTTATGATCCGTATTCAAGGTGAATTGTATAAGCCGACTTATCTCAATACGCAATACGAACAAGATGGATTGGAAGTGTTGCTTAAGGTAGAGTTTCTTGCTACCCGAGCTAATTGTGGCTCACTTGCTACGCCTCCGCGTGAAATTAGAATTGAACAAATGAGACCCTCAAGCTGAGTATTGTTGTTTTTTTTCATGTAATCCTCCCAAAGTACAATGCTCCTACTTAACTTGGCGTTTCAGTGGGCACCTAAACTAAGGAACAATACAGATTATGAATTATAAGCACTTAACCCTGTTAGCCTTATTGATCTTTTGTGGATGCAATTCCAATAGCGATACTGCCCCTTCTGCTGAGCAGGTGGCCATTATAAAGAACGGTGCAAACGTAACGGGTTTTCAATCTTGTGGTTGGGTCATTGAATTTAATACAAGGTTTGGCTCGACTGTAGTGCCCGAAAGCTTGCCTGTTGAATTCCAGCAAGACAACCTCGAAGTGAGAATAATTGTCACTAATAGTGCTGATCCTGCAGATTGTGGTCCAGGCGAAGCTCACAAGGTGCGTATTGTAACTATTAGGCTTCCAGACTAAGCTGTTTTAACAAGGTCTTCTAAACATTCAATCCATTTAGTGGATGTATTCAAGCTTGGCACCAAAGTCCAAGTTTCACCTCCAGCTTCCTCGAATTCTTCCTTAAACTCTTCTCCTACTTCAAGTGTAGTTTCAAGACAATCTGAAACGAATGCTGGAGAGAAGGCAAGTACCTTTTTGATCCCTTTAGGAGGTAATTCCTTCAAGAATATGTCTGTATAAGGTTTTACCCAAGGGTCTTTACCCAATCTTGATTGGAAAGTGGTAGTATAGTCACCTTCTTTAAGCCCCATTCTTTCGGCAAGTTGACGAGAAGTATAAAAACACTGTGCTCTATAGCAGTAACGATTCTTTTCATGCAGCTTATTGCAGCAACTACCCAGTTGACATTGATTCCCAACAGATCCTTTTTTAATATGCCTTTCAGGTAATCCATGGTAGCTGAAAATGACATGATCGTAAGTCTCCTTTTCCATTAAAGCCTTTCCATTGTCTGCAAAAGCTTCTAGGAACTTAGGATGATCCATGAACTGGTTAATGTGTGTAATGGAAGGTATGATTTGCCATTTATTAACCAGACGATTCACTTTCTCTGAAACAGAACCTGTACTAGCTGAAGCATACTGAGGGAATAGTGGAATGACAATGATCTGTGTCACGTTGTGACTTCTGAGCTCCTCTAAAGCACTTTCTATGCTCGGACTTTGGTAGCGCATTCCGAGGGCTACTTGATAGTTGTCTCCAAGCCTTTCCTGAAGTAAATCTCTCACATCAAACCCATTAAACTTTAATGGAGAGCCACGATCTTCCCAAAGCTTAGCATACTCTTTGGCTGATTTTGGTGCCCGGAATGGGGCAATTATTCCATTGACTAATAAGAATCTAGGGATAAGTGGAATGTCAATCACTCGACCATCCATTAAGAACTCACGCAGATACTTACGAACATCTTTTGTAGCTGGACTATCTGGTGTTCCTAAGTTCACCAACAAAACGCCTTTTTTCTCTTTTCCCATTGTCAAAACTTATGCATCCAAAACTCGATGCAAAGATATTTGTTTTCTGTTATGCCCCATACTTCAATATTTTTCTTAGAGACTGTAAAAAATGAAAGCCAGGGATGGCGCGAGATTACGATCTATGATTACTTCTACCATACCGTTTTTCGTCTCCATTTATTCAAGCACAATCACTACCTTGAAAAGGTACGTGAACCTTTTTAGAGGCTCGTGACTTGTAAAGAAAATCCTTTATGCCATGAAAAGTTTCAAACTTGAATTTCCCAATGCAGAAGGTCAAATGTTATCGGCACGGCTAGAAATGCCTGTGGATAAAAGCCCAAGAGCGTATGCCCTCTTTGCTCATTGTTTTACCTGTTCCAAAAACTTTATGGCAGTCACCAATATCAGCCGAGCACTGACGTCTAAAGG
>DLQN01000063.1 GCA_002477595.1 Roseivirga sp. UBA7431 | reverse complement strand
TTGATTCACGGAGCAATCCAAGCTGTTCTTAAGTCGAACTAAGTGGGGATGCTCTATTAACAGCGTAAATTCTAACGCCCTCTTGCTTACCTCTAAGCAACTCCTCACCCATCAATTCGAAATTGCAGGAACCATTTGTCTGTAATTCTGAGTGAATAAACTCTGAGATAAGCAGCGTTTTCTTGAATTCATTACACTTCTCTTGAATGCGAGCAGCTATGTTCATGGTATCTCCGTGATAGGCAATCTCTCTCTTAATCTCTCCCACCTCAGCGGTAGTGACCTCCCCGAAATGCAACCCGGCTTTAAAACTAGGTTTAACACCATATTTGTTAAAGTAAAAATCAGCTCGGTTCTTTAACTGATCTTCAAAAACCCAAAATGCTTTTAGGCATTTGGTGTAGTCTATATTCTTTCTTGGAGTTTTTTCACTCCTAATACTGGTTTCATTATTCATCTATATTAGTCGTTCTAATAGAGACACCCGCTACTTCTTACAAGCAATCTTGAATAATGACTTTGCCATAAAATACAACAGCATCGATCAGGATAATTCATTTCATGAACTTTACGATACCTTCAATAAGGTGAATGATAAATTCATGGAAAGCACACAGTCGGATGCTTCCCAATATCAGTATATGATCACGCTGATCAATCAGTTACAAATTAGCGTTTTGGCTTACGATGAAAAAGATAGAATCCACTTAACAAATAAGGCATTCTTGGATCTTTTGGGCCACAAGAGCCTACTGAACCTAGAAAGTATTAAAAGTGAGAATCAATCACTTTACCATCAGATCAAGACCATTAAAAATGGTGAAAACATAGTCCTTAAGACGACTATCAATAACGAAGTAAAGCGACTATCGATTGCTGCGTCTAGTTTCAAACTACGAAGTAAACACTACAAATTAATCTCTTTACAAGACATCAATGCCGAGCTGGATCAAAATGAAATGGAAGCTTGGCAGAAGCTCATTCGTGTATTAACGCATGAGATTATGAACTCTGTAGCTCCTATCACGTCCTTGTCTTCTACAATGAAGCATATCGTTCAGCAAGGAGATCTTGAAGGTGAGAAAAGAGCCAGCCTCGAAGAAGGATTAGATGCCATAGAAGCGCGAAGTCAAGGTTTGATGAATTTTACTGAAGCTTATAGAGCACTTACTAGAGTCCCTTTACCAAATATTAAGAAAGTAGCTGGTCAAAACTTCTTCCAGCGTATCTCCTCTTTGTTCCTGCCAACTTTGAATGGATCCCAAATCACATGGCAAATGGATATTCCTACAGGGCAGTTTGAACTTCTAATTGATCCTGATCTAATGGAGCAGGTCCTTATCAACTTATTAAAAAATGCGAAAGAAGCCGTTAATCAAGAAACAGGAATAATTATTATGGCTTACACCTTTAGCAATGACAAAGACTATTCAATCATTACCGTTACCGACAATGGTTATGGAATACCAGAAGACATAACTGAGAAAATTTTTATCCCTTTTTATACTACAAAACCTGAAGGTTCAGGCATTGGCCTTAGCTTAACCAAGCAGATCATTCAGTCGCATAAAGGAGAGTTATCGTTTAATACCTCACACGAAGGGACTTCATTTACCCTCAATTTTTAGCTTCTTTATTGCTTTTAATTACTTTTGAGGAAAATTCAATTTCTATGAAGGGCATCTCAAGAACGGCTTTAATACTCATAATCATTATCGCCAACATCGCTATTGACCAAGTGACAAAGAAGATGACTAGGGATCAGATAGAATACAATGAGACCATTGAAGTCATTGGAGACTATTTGATTCTGACGAAAGTTGAAAACGAAGGCGCCTTTCTAGGCATGGGATCATCCCTATCCCCTACGTTAAGAACAATTCTTTTGCTCATTTTACCTTCAGGCGTCATGCTCGCTTTGTTTGTTTACTTGATTAGAGACAAGGGAATCACGCGACTCAGCATGATTGCGCTATCGTTTATTGTTGGTGGAGGCATCGGAAACATCTATGACCGTATCGTGTATGGTTCGGTGACCGATATGGTTTTCATTGACCTTCAGTTTGCTCATACGGGTATTTTCAACCTTGCTGATGTATCCGTAATGATCGGTACAGGAATCATTTTAATAGAGCAATTCCTACCTAAGAAAAAGGAAGAAATAGAACCTGCCTAATACACATTCGTTGTTATGGTTTAAAAAATATTTAAGGCGAAAATTTCAATAGACACCTTAATTACCTTCTAGCAGAAGATTATCTATATCCCGATCTGTTTTAGTAAATTGTCTCTATTAATTCTTTCAACGAGTCAAGAACCAAAAACGACCATGAGATACTTTTTAAGCTTAGCACTTTTAGTGATTTCACTTACCGCGTTCTCTCAAAAGACAATTGCACTTGGAGACAAAACATCACCGCAAGCTACCTTATCAAATGTGGCTTGGATAACTGGCAGTTGGGAAGGCGAAGCCTTTGGCGGACAGGTTCAGGAAGTTTGGGCCCCACCATTGGGCGATTCGATGATGTGTGCATTCAAACTTGTCGTTGACGGTAAAGTTGAGTTTTACGAGCTTTGTCAAATTAGAGAAGAAAGTGGAAGCCTTGTTTTAAGACTCAAACACTTTAACGGTGATCTTAAAGGATGGGAAGAAAAGGATGAAACAGTTGATTTCAAAATAGTCAAGGTTGAAAAAGACATTGTGTATTTTGATGGTTTCACCGTTGAAAGAGTCTCTAAAGACAAAATCAATATGCATGTTATGATTGGTGAGGCTGGCGAGGAAAGCGAGGTTACTTTTAATTATTCAAGGGCCAAATAGCCTATAAGATCATCCATAATAAAAAGGCCAATATCAATAGAATGGCCACCCAGCTGGTCCCTTTCATTTGTGTTGGAAACTCATATTGACAAATGGGACAGGTCTTTTCACTAGCATTAACCT
>DLQN01000080.1 GCA_002477595.1 Roseivirga sp. UBA7431 | reverse complement strand
GGAAGGTTTCTTAAAAAGAACATCCCGTGGCAGGGAAGCAACAGACCTCGCTTATGAACACCTCAAGCTGAAAAAACCCGGTAATACTAGGACTTTGTTTGAGTGATAGAAACCTTCTTACTTTTTAGGGAGGTGTTGAATATATGAACCACCAAATCTCACATAATACGACAACTGTCAAGACCATTGCCAAGGATTTAGGCTTTGACTACTGTGGAATTTCAAAGGCAGAATTTCTAGAAGAAGATGCTCCAAAGTTAGAGCGTTGGTTGAAAAATAAAGCTCATGGAAAAATGAGCTACATGGAAAACCACTTTGATAAACGCCTTGACCCAACCAAGTTAGTTCCTGGAGCCAAGTCCGTGGTCTCTTTGATGTATAATTACTATCCTGAAAAGGACTTATCTCATGAAGCTCCTGATCATCATAAAATTGCAAAATATGCTTATGGACAGGATTATCACTATGTAATCAAGGATAGACTCAAGGACTTTATGGATCGGCTTGAGGCTGAAATTGGACAAGTGGAAGGAAGAGTATTTGTAGACTCAGCACCAGTAATGGAGCGGCAATGGGCGGCAAAATCAGGCTTAGGCTGGGTTGGCAAAAACACCCTGCTTATCAATAAAGATCAAGGAAGCTTTTTCTTTTTGGCTGAACTCATCATTGATCTTGAACTTGAGGCTGACGGACCGATCAAAGACTATTGTGGTACATGTACTAAGTGTATAGATGCCTGTCCCACAGATGCCATCACTCCTTACTCGCTGGATGCAAGTAAGTGCATCTCTTATTTGACCATAGAATTGAAGGATGAGATACCCAATGAATTCAAAGACCAAATGGCAGGATGGGCCTTCGGGTGTGACATTTGTCAGGATGTCTGTCCGTGGAATCGCTTCTCAAAACCACACCAAGAACCAGATTTTCAGCCAAATGATGAGCTAAAAAAAATATTTAACAATAATTGGCAAGATTTAACAGAAGAGGTTTTTCGATCAGCTTTTAAAGGATCAGCCGTAAAAAGAGCCAAATTTCAAGGGCTAAAAAGGAATCTAAACTTCCTTAAAAAAAGTTAAGCCCATCATTTCTGATGGGCTGGTTCATGATTTTTACTACTGTGTCAGAACAAACTGGCGATCTATGATTGGGCCATAGACCTTTCCAAATTGCGCGTAACACCAATTTTTCAGCTCATTCAATTCATCTTTCAGGAGTGATTTGATGGCCTTTCTTAACTCTCTCTCAAATAACTTTTTATCAAAGCTGACCTTTGAGAGGATAATTTTGAAATACTCCAACATGTTAAGAACATTTAGGGTTGTGAATCTAAATTACGGTAACCAACGTACCATTCATACGAACGAATGACTACAATGGTTATTCCTTTTAAAAATGAAATTATATTTGAGGTAGATTCCCACTTTGAGATTCAAAATACGAAATTCTTATGAGAAAGTCCAGTTGCCTTTTCCTGATTTTTGCTTTTGTGCTGCTACCGCTGGCATCATTAAAAGCACAAGATATTTCCATCAATTTGGGTAATGATGCTGTAGGGCTCAATGAGCTTTTTACCATTACTGTCACATTACAAAACGGGTCGATAAAAAATTACACCGACTTCCCAGAAATTGATGGGTTTGCCAAAAGAGGAACATCATCAAGTAGCAAAACCAATATTGTTAATGGGCAGATCACGTCTTCGCAAAGCATTATTCAGCGCTACCTCCCATTAGAAGAAGGCACATACACATTGAAAGCCTTTACGATGGAGCTAAATGGGACTACTATTAGTTCAGAAGGCAAAACAATCAAGATTACCCAAGCAGTTGAAAGAAATAGGAATACGAGACGCAATAGGTTTGATCCTTTTGACGACCTTTTCGGCAGAAACGAAACCAAAAAAGCTCCTGAGTTCGTTGATGTGAGAGAAGATGCCTTCCTCGCACTGACAACGGATAAGGATGAAGTGTATGTGGGTGAAGGGTTTACAACAACCTTCGCATTCTACGTAGCTGATGCCAACAGAGCGCCACTTCAGTTTCACGAAGCAGGCAAACAACTTTCAACCATTCTTAAGGACCTAAAACCAGAGAATTGCTGGGAAGAAAACTTCAACATTGAAAATATCTACGGAGAACGCGTAACGCTTGGTGGAAAGAACTATACGCGATACAAGATTTATCAAGCTGCTTTTTATCCGTTAAACCTCGAACCTGTAGTATTCCCTTCTGTCCCTTTCGAAATGATCAAGTATCGGGTGGCAAAATCTCCCTCATTCTTTGGGCGCGATCGGGAAGAAGATTTTAAGACATTTAATACCAAAGTAAAAACCGTTAAAGTAAAGGCGTTACCTCCCCACCCGCTAAAAGATGCTGTAGCGGTAGGAGATTTCGAGCTGGATGAGAAAATCGACAAGACCACTGTAGAAACAGGTCAAAGTTTTGAATACACATTCAACATATATGGAGAAGGAAATATCGCGGGAATCCCTGACTTGAGGATCCCTGCAACAAAAACCATAGACATTTATCCACCGAACGTGAGTCAAGATATCAATCGTGGTTCAGGTAGAGTAACAGGATCTAAGCAGTACAACTATTTCGGCATACCAAACGAGCCTGGTGACTATGATCTCAAAGACTATTTCGGCTGGATATTCTTTAATCCTGAAAAAGAGACTTACGACACATTGAAATCTACTGTTAAACTGACGGTAACCGGTGAAAGCAAAAAGAACGTTTCAATCTCGTCATCAGACTTAGGTTCATTTTACGACAATATAGATGTAGCATCTAATAAACTTGAAAGTCTAAAAGAGGATAAAACAGCCCAAATCATTGCCAATTTGCTAATTATAGCTATGTTAGCAGGTGCAGGTTACATGTTCTTTAAGAAATAAATGGGTAGTTCATTCGGAAAGATTTTTAAAATTCACACCTACGGTGAATCGCACGGGCCAGCACTAGGTGTGGTCATTGAAGGATGCCCTGCTGGGCTAGAAATTGATGAGTCGTTTATTCAACTTGAACTTGATAGGCGCAAACCAGGCCAATCCAGAATCACCACTCAAAGAAGAGAAGCTGACGAGTTCGAAATTCTCTCTGGCGTGTTCGAAGGTAAATCGACAGGTACTCCTATTAGTATCTTGATTCGCAATGAAGACCAAAAGAGTAAAGACTACTCTCACATTGCTGACAAATTCAGACCATCACATGCCGACTATACTTTTCAAGCCAAGTATGGTATTAGAGACTATCGTGGTGGTGGACGAAGCTCCGCTCGCGAAACAGTTGCACGTGTAGCGGCTGGGGCAATAGCAAAACTATTGCTCAAGCACTATGGCATTACTTGTGAATCTTATGTATCACAAGTAGGTGCCTTGAAGCTCGAAAAAAGCTACCAAGCACTTGACCTTAGCAAGTCAGAGGAGAACATTATTAGATGTCCAGACCCTGAAACTGCTGAGAAGATGATTGAGCTAATTGATCAAACCAGAAAAAATAGAGACACCATCGGTGGCGTGATTACTGGAGTAATCAAAGGAACGCCTGCCGGTATCGGTGAACCTGTGTTTGACAAGTTACATGCCGAACTTGGCAAAGCCATGCTCAGCATCAACGCTGTAAAAGGATTCGAATTCGGTAGTGGGTTCGAAGGTGTTAAGCTTAATGGCTCCGAGCATAATGATGCTTTTTACACCGAAGGTGATCAAGTCAAGACAAGAACCAACTACTCCGGTGGGATACAAGGAGGCATTTCGAATGGCCAAGACATCTACTTCAATGTAGCCTTCAAGCCCGTAGCCACTATAATGCAGGACCAAGAGAGTATCAACGAATCTGGCGACAGTGTTACCGTATCTGGCAAGGGTCGACATGATCCATGTGTTGTGCCTCGTGCAGTACCTATCGTTGAAGCAATGTCAGCTTTGGTTATTGCTGATTATTTGCTAATTAGCAAGGCTAATCGATTGTAATTAAATTCCATATTCTGTTATGAAAAAACTTCCTCTGCATGTAAAAATCATGATTGGACTAGCGGCCGGTATCATTTGGGCGTTCGCTTCAAGCGCCATGGGCTGGAACCAGTTTACAATTGATTGGATCGATCCTTTCGGTCAGATTTTCATTCGCATGTTAAAATACATTGCCGTTCCATTGGTATTGTTTTCCATTATCAGTGGAATTTCTGGGCTCAAGGACATGTCTAAGCTAGGCCGAATGGGAGGAAAAACGCTAGGCTTTTATCTTGTGACTACCGTCACAGCAGTGGGTATTGGACTATTATTAGTCAACCTAGTTAAGCCAGGAAATCTTGTAGACGAAGATTCTAGAATTAAAAACCGATTGAGTTATGAGAATTGGGCCAACTCCAATGGCGTAGAAATATTGGACGGCAAGAACTACACCAACGATCCAAAATATGCCAGCTTTGATCGTGCTGAAGAAATGACCGAGGCACAAAAGAAAATGGTTGCCGATAAGCAAGCTTCTGCCATGGAAAACAAGGATGCTGGACCGATGAAGTTCTTAATCGATATGGTACCGCAAAACATCATCACATCACTGGGCAATGATAAGCTCATGTTGCAGGTCATATTCTTTGGTATTTTCTTTGGCATTTGTATGGCTGCGCTTCCGGATAAAAAAGTAGCTGGCCTTTCCTCGTTCATTCACGGAGCCAATGAGGTATTCCTGAAAATGGTAGACTTTGTTATGAAGGCTGCACCGTTCTTTGTTTTCTGCCTATTGGCAGGCGTTGTGGCTAAAATGGCGGACACTCCAGCCCAAGTTGTCGAAATCTTCAAAGGCCTTGCCTCCTACTCGGTGACGCTAACCATAGGACTACTGTTCCTCATTTTCGTATTCTATCCTCTCATTGTAAGAGGCTTCGTCAAGACTTTGACCTATAAGAAATTTTTCAGTAAAATAAGTCCTGCTCAACTGATGGCTTTTTCTACGAGTTCGAGTGCAGCAACACTTCCTGTTACTATGGAATGTGTAGAAGACAACTTAGGGGTATCTAAAAACGTTTCCAGCTTTGTTTTGCCGATAGGTGCTACGGTTAATATGGATGGAACAAGTCTTTACCAAGCTGTCGCTGTAGTGTTTATGGCGCAGCTGCATATGGTAGACTTAAGTATCGCTCAGCAACTTACTATTGTATTAACCGCTACACTTGCCTCTATTGGTAGTGCTGCCGTTCCGAGTGCAGGCCTGGTTATGATGGTCGTAGTACTACAGTCTGTTGGTTTAAACCCAGCTTGGATAGCGATTATCTTCCCTGTTGACAGGATTCTGGATATGCTTAGAACTGTAGTGAATGTTACCGGTGATGCAACTGTCGCTACTATTGTTGCTAAAACTGAAGGAGAATTAAGAGAAGACTAAGAACTTATCACCTACCTTTGTGGTTATAAGTCCTAATTCAAGAGAGAAATGAAAGCTGTAAGTATATATATGGAAGCGAATCCGAATCCTAACTCTATGAAGTTCGTGGTGAACTTTATGTTGTTGCAGGATGGAGTTAGCTTTGATTACCCTAACGCTGAAGCTGCGGCGGACTCTCCGCTAGCGCAAGAGCTATTCAAATTGGCAAATGTAGAGCGTGTATTCTACATGAGCAATTTCGTTACTGTTACCAAATCCGAAAGTGTCGATTGGATTGAAATCCAAGACAGCATCCGTGATGTCATCAAACCTTATTTAGAAGCTGAGAAGCCTTTGATCCTTGAGGAGTTGGATAAAGATCCGCTTTTTGATGAGAATGATTCTGAGGTAGTGAAGAAAATCAAAGGCATTCTTGACGAATACATTCGCCCAGCCGTAGAGCAAGATGGCGGAGCGATTGGATTCTCATCATTCGAGGAAGGTGTTGTAAAAGTGAATCTTCAAGGTTCATGCAGCGGTTGCCCAGCATCAGCTGTTACATTAAAATCAGGCATTGAAAACCTATTAAAAAGAATGCTGCCAAATGATGTCACTGAAGTGGTGGCCGAAGGCGTTTAATTAAGAATATTGCTAGCCTGAAAAGCCTTCTTGATAAATCAAGAAGGCTTTTTTTATGGTGCATTAACAATCGTTTGCATATCAATCACGATAGCACGACTGTATAGTTCTCTCACAAAACCTTATTTTTGATTAATTCAGTTGAGTATGACTTCAAAAATTAAGAGAATAGGCGTATTGACATCAGGAGGCGATGCCCCAGGTATGAATGCTGCAATAAGAGCAGTAGTCAGAGCTTCTATCTATTACGACCTTGAGATATTTGGCATTTATAAAGGCTATGATGGTCTCATCAGTGGTAACATTGAGCAACTGTTCGTACGATCAGTTTCAAACATCCTTAGTCGAGGAGGCACCTTTTTACTATCTGCTCGGAGTCAAGAATTTCGTACGAAAGAAGGGCGAGAGAAGGCTTATGAAAACTTTAAGAAGTTTGACTTAGATGCGCTGGTGGTAATAGGCGGAGACGGTTCGTTTACTGGAGCAGATATCTTTAGTGAAGAGTTCGATGTACCAGTAATTGGCATACCAGGAACCATAGACAACGACCTAGCCGGGACTGATTTTACAATTGGTTTTGATACCGCATGCAATACAGCTACTGAAGCCATTGACAAAATTAGAGATACGGCCTCATCACATGAAAGACTTTTCTTCGTGGAAGTAATGGGACGTGATGCCGGTTTTATTGCCGTTAACTCAGCCATTGGTGGTGGAGCTGTCGCCATGATTGTACCAGAACATAGCTGGTCTATTGACCAATTAATTGCAAGACTAAGAAAAGGAGCTGCCAATCAAAAGGCATCCAATATTGTGATTATCGCGGAGGGTTGCCAACTTGGAAATGCTTACGCGGTTGCCGATCAGGTGAAAGAGAAACTAGATTACTTCGATATCCGTGTGACGGTATTAGGTCATCTACAAAGAGGTGGGTCTCCAACTACAATGGACAGGGTCTTAGCCAGTAGGCTTGGGGTTGCAGCCATAGAGGGTCTTAGAGATGGTAAGTCTAAGGTTATGGTAGGTGTCGTTAACAACCATGTCGCTTATACACACATACATGAGGCTATTAAAACCGAAAAGAAACTTGATCCTGAAGAATTCAGAGTAGCGAAGATCTTATCTATTTAACCATAAAAAAGGAGGCTTATGCCTCCTTTTTTATTTATCCTTACCTAAAGATTAGTTTCTATTCATGGCGTTAAGCTCTTCAAACGCTTGTTCCAAACGCTTCACAATGCTCTCCTCTGATTTTCTTAACCATACCCTTGGGTCATAGTATTTCTTGTTTGGAGAATCCTCACCATCAGGGCTACCAATCTGAGCCTGTAAGTAGCCTTTCTTGTCATTGTAATAGCCATGAACACCATCCCAACAAGCCCACTGAATATCCGTATCAATATTCATTTTGATAGATCCGTAAGAGGTTGCCTCAGCAATTTTTTCTGCCTCAGAACCTGAGCCACCATGAAATACGAAGAATACAGGCTTCTCTTCCGTACCGAATTTCTTCTGAATATACTCTTGAGAATCTTTCAAAATAGACGGTCTCAATTCAACATTACCTGGCTTATAAACACCATGAACATTACCGAAAGAAGCGGCAACCGTGAATATATCTCCTACTTTTCTAAGTGCATCCCAAGCTTGTGCTACCTCTTCAGGCTGCGTGTAGAGTCGGGAAGAATCAACATCTGTGTTATCAACGCCATCTTCTTCACCACCAGTGATACCCAATTCGATCTCAATGCCCATTTCAATCGCATTCATACGTTTGAAATAATCACAGCTTATCTGAATGTTATCTTCTAAAGTTTCCTCCGAAAGATCAAGCATGTGTGTACTAAATAGTGGCTGACCATTCTTTTGATAGAATTTCTCTCCTGCATCAAGCAAGCCATCAATCCATGGTAATAATTTCTTTGCCGCATGATCAGTATGCAGAATTACGGGAACACCATAGTGCTCGGCCATTTGATGCACATGCATGGCGCCAGAGATGGCTCCTTGAATTGATGCATTGTAACCAGCATTATCCAAAGACTTACCCGCGTAGAATGCTGCTCCACTTACAGAAAACTGAACCATTACTGGAGAGTTTACCTTGCTTGCAACTTCTAATACTGCATTGATGCTGTTGGTTCCTATTACATTGATTGCTGGTAATGCAAACTTATTCTCTTTGGCGTAGATCAGGCAATCTTTGAGTTCCTGGCCATAAAGCACACCGCTTCTGAATTTTCCCATGTTATGTTTTGTATTTGAATTGATAATACGAGTTGCAAAGAAAAGAAAAAATAGCTTCTGAGCGAACTCAAACTGCCAGCAAATCAAGTCCCCTTAAAACACTTATAGCGCAACAAGTTGCGCTATAAGTAAAGTAAACTATAATAGAAATGGAGGAAATTACTGACAAAAGTTCAAAACAATCGTTCCCACAGCTGTTCCTAGCTTATTGCCTACACCAAAGTAGGGATTATAAAATCAATTATCAATATAACTCACTTAGCACCAACACAATACCATATGATTGCAAACGATTGAAACTTGCCATACTGCCGATATAAGGCGGAAATATTTTTTTAAATTAATTTTGCGTCAGGTCGTTTAGTCAAAAGATATGAACATCTTTAAAGTCAGAGACGATAGATTATTTTATAAAGAATCAAAATGAAGAGCGGGCAGGTAACCATAAAGGATATTGCAAAGGAATTGAACATCTCTTGTTCGACAGTATCGCGAGCATTAAAGGATTTTCCTGGCATTAGCCCCACAACAAGGAAGGCAGTAGTTGCGCTAGCCGACAAGTATAACTACAGGCCAAACGCAATTGCCTTAAGCCTTAGAAATCAGAAAACTAACATCATTGGCGTTGTCATTCCAGAAACTGTTCACTTCTTCTTTTCAACTGTTATTAGTGGCATCGAAGATGAAGCTATGAAAGAAGGCTATAACGTTATGATTTGTCAATCAAACGAAAGGTATGAACGCGAAGCAGACAGTATTGATGCCCTAATGGGTGCACGAGTTGACGGATTACTTGTTTCTATTTCGAGGGAAACTTCTGACCTCAAGCATCTCGAGAAGGTGGTGGCAGAAGGAACACCAATGGTCTTTTTTGATCGACTTGTTGAAGGCATGAACGCCTCTAGTGTTATTGTCGATGACTATCAAGGAGCCTATGATGCCGTAGAACATCTAATCAAAATAGGATGCAAGCACATAGTGCATTTGGCAGGTCCAGATAACCTTATCATCTGCCGCAAGAGAAAAGAAGGATACCTATCTGCTTTAGAAGATTATGAAATAACGTTTGACGAAAGTTACATAGTAGAATGTAGGTTTGGGGAAGAGCTTGAGGCCGAAAAAGCGATAAACGACCTTCTTAAAAGCGGAAAGACCATTGATGGCGTTTTTGCTAGCAATGATATGGCTGGTCTAGGGGCAATTAGCGCCATCAAAAAAGCTAACATAAAAATTCCAGAAGAAATCGCAGTGGTAGGTTTTAGCAATTGGCAATTCTCATCTCTTGTGAACCCTAGTTTATCAAGTATTTCTCAGCCTGGCTATGAAATGGGGCGCGAAGCTGCTAAACTAATTCTTGAAGAAATCAATGCCAAAGAGCCCGGTAAACGGCAAGTGAAGATCTTAGATACGGAATTAATCGTGCGAGATTCATCGAATCGTCAATAATCCTCAATTTATTGCAAACGTTTGATTAAGGCTCAGACCCACAAAGTCACTTCATTCATACATTACCGGTAATTTTGGAGTTCATATGCTCCCATTTTTTAGCTAATATAGAAGGCTATTTAACCAAGAGTCAAAGCGAATAATTGACTATTCCATGAATTTTAGAAACGAATCAGTAGGCGCTATTTCAACCTTTAAAGCGCATAATAATATCATAGCAGGGAAGGCTGGCAAGTATCAGTTTAAACTAACCCCCTACAATCATAATATCGTCAGAGTACAGGTTTCTAAATATGATGCCTTTGACGAATATCCATTCTCCGTGATAATGGAGCCAGAGACTGTAATTACCGGACTCCATGAAACTAGTGAAGAGATTGTTCTGAAAACGGATCAGCTTGAAATGAAGGTGACTAAATCACCTTTTAGGCTAAGCTTTTTTAATAAAGCGGGTGACTTGCTTAATGCTGATGACCCTACTTTTGGAATTAGTTGGCTGGGCGAAGAAGTCACTAATTATAAGCGCATTGCGCAAGACGAAGTTTTCTTGGGTATGGGCGAAAAGAGCGGTGGATTGAACCGAAGAGGCTCATCCTATGATAACTGGAACTCAGATGCCTTTGGTTTTAACAATGACACCGACCCGCTATATGTAAGCACCCCATTTTTCATAGGAGTGAGAGAAGGAAAACCATACGGCATCTTTCTCGACAACACCTACAAAAGTCATTTCAACTTCGGTACATCTAACAATGATCGCTTTTCTTACTTCAGCGCCTCTGCTGGCGATCTCAACTATTATTTCATTCAAGGAGATACGGTAAACGATGTCATTCAGCAATACGCTAAACTGACAGGAACCATACAAATGCCACCTAAATGGAGTTTAGGGTTTCAGCAATGCAGGTATAGTTACTACCCCGATCATGAGGTTTACAACATTGCCGACACCTTCCGTGAAAAGAAAATTCCTGCGGATGTCATCTACTTAGATATTCACTACATGAAGGACTACATGGCCTTCACCTTTGACAAAGAAAGATTCCCCAACCCCAAAGCTCTCATCGATAAACTGACATCCCAAGGTTTCAAAGTGGTCGTCATTTTAGATCCAGGTATCGCTACTAAAAAAGGATATGGAACCTACGATCGTGGAGTCGAAAAAGACGTCTTCGTAAAATACCCTGATGGAACCCCATACGAGGCAAGTGTTTGGCCTGGCAACAGTCATTTTACTGATTTTACCGATAAAAAAGGCAGAGACTGGTGGACAGAAGAACTTAAATTCTACACAGATCTCGGGTTGGAAGGATTCTGGAATGACATGAACGAACCAGCATGTTGGGGACAAGATATTCCGGATATGGTCGAGTTCGACTACGAAGGACAGCAAGTATCACATAAAAAGGCCCGTAACGTTTATGGCTTCCAGATGGTGAGAGCCACTTATGAAGGAGCCAGAAAACAGATGGGTAACAAACGACCTTTTACCTTAACGCGCTCTGGATTCTCTGGAGTGCAACGCTACTCTGCTGTTTGGACCGGTGACAACGTAGCTGGAGATGATCATATGCTGTTAGGCGTAAGATTAGTCAATAGCCTGGGTATGGCAGGAGTGCCAGTGGCTGGATACGACATTGGTGGTTTTGTAGATGAAAGCAGCCCTCAGCTGTTCGCAAGATGGTTGGCTGTAGCCACCTTCGCTCCTTTCTTTAGGGTACACAGCATGGTAAACGTTAGAGACTCGGAGCCTTGGGCCTATGGTGAAGAGGTGGAAGAAATCTCGAGAAACTACATTAACCTAAGGTATAAATTAATGCCTTACCTGTATTCCTTATTTTATAGAGCGTATCAAAACGGCACACCTATTAACAAGTCTCTCGCAGTAGATTATTACAATGACCCAGAAATCTATCATGGTAATGCGCAAAATGAATTCACTTTAGGGGATTGGCTATTAGTTTGCCCTACCACCACACAGCAAGAATATTCCAAAATCTATATTCCAGAAGGAAACTGGTACAGGTTTTTTACAGATGAAAAAGTATCTGGTGGCCAGAGCTTAGTCATAGAAACGAGCATGGAAGACCTTCCTGTTTACGCTAAAGAGGGCGCTATTATCCCCTTACAGAGTGTAGTTCAGCATACACATGAAGTACATGATGGTGAGCTTAAGCTTCATGTCTATCACGGAAATGTTGAGGCGCAACAGCAGTATTATGAGGATGACGGTGAGACCTTTGATTTTGAAAGCGAAGCCTTCTATAAAAGGCAGATCTCATTTAATGGAAAGGCAAAAACAATCCATCTAACGCAGGTTGAAGGTATGTTTCCAACTACCTTCAAGACAATGAAAGTATATCTTCATGGTTTTGAGGAAAGTGATTTTATGATTAATGGTAGTTCAGTTGCTCTTAATAAAGAGGATATCCATTTAATTGAACCTGTGACAGAGTTTGATCCACTTCCACAACGGGATAAGAAGAATTATCTCATTTCTGAGCTTAAATTTATCGAAACAGACTTTATCGATTCAGACATTGAAATCACATGGCGCTAAAAAAAATCAACATGAAAAAGTATTGGACAATTACCTGTTTAGCTTTAATACTGACAGCATGCGGTGAAGGCAGCACAGAAACAAAAGATGAATCAACTGCTATTATTTCTAATGTAAAGCACCCAGAATGGAGTAAGGATGCGGTGATCTATGAGGCAAATATCAGGCAGCATACCCAAGAAGGAACATTCAACGCATTCGCTCAAGACATCCCTCGTCTTAAAACGATGGGTATCGATATAATTTGGTTGATGCCTATTCACCCGATCGGGGAAAAGAACAAAAAGGGAACGCTTGGAAGTTATTATGCCGTCAAAGACTATAAAGCCGTTAATCCTGAGTTTGGGACAGAAAATGACTTCAGGAACTTAGTTAAAACAGCCCATGACAACGGGATAAAAGTCTTAATTGACTGGGTGGCCAACCATACGGCATGGGATAATGTATGGACTGAGACCAATCCTGAATTTTACACCAAAGACGAGGCGGGTAACTTCATGCCCCCTGTAGCAGACTGGGAAGATGTAATCGACCTAAACTATGACAACCAAGAGCTACGTACTGCAATGCTGGAGGCACTTAAATATTGGGTCGCTGAATTCGACATTGATGGCTATCGTTGTGATGTGGCGGGTATGGTACCGACAGATTTTTGGGATAATGCCAGAAAAGAACTTGATGCCATTAAACCTGTCTTCATGCTCGCTGAAGGTGAGGAAACCGAACTTCACATGGATGCCTTCGACATGACCTACTCTTGGGAACTCATGCACTTGATGAGAAAGGTTGCTTCGGGGGAAGAAACTCCTCAAGCCATCAAAGACATGTATACGCGTGACTTTCAGCGTTATCCAAAAGGTTACTATAAAATGAATATCATCACTAACCATGATGAAAACAGTTGGAATGGAACCGCTGACGAATTCTTCGGCCCTAGTCAAGAAGCTTGGTTCGTATTCGCAGCGACTACCTATGGTATGCCTCTCGTTTACTCAGGACAGGAAGCCAATAACAAAAAGCGTATTGAATTCTTCGAGAAAGACCCAATTGATTGGTCTGGAGGGTATACTTTTAACCAACTCTATCAAACACTTTTTTCAATCAAAGAAGCAAACCCCGCGCTATGGAATGGTGACTTCGGGGGAAGCTTAGAATGGATCGAAACAACCGCTAATGATAAGGTATTAGCTTATAAACGTGTGAAAGAGGATCACTTAGTGATCGTTTTAATCAACCTAACGGACGAAAGAGTGGAGTTCGAAATAGATCGAGATTACCTCGCCATGCAAAGAGTCTTCGGTGGTGGAGTATTTACAGTTTCGAAAAACCAATTAATTGGTCCGTATCGCTATAAAGTATTCATCAAATAAAGTCACATGACAAAAAAGCCTCGCCTCAGTTTTGCACAAATCTGGAACATGAGTTTCGGGTTTTTGGGTATTCAAATGGGGTTTGCATTACAGAATGCAAACACGTCTCGGATATTTGAGACCCTTGGTGCTGACATTGATAATCTCGCTATTTATTGGTTAGCCGCTCCTGTCACAGGGCTCATCATCCAACCAATTATCGGCTACTATTCAGATCGTACGTGGAGCACGCGCTGGGGACGAAGGCGGCCATATTTTGCAGTTGGGGCTATTGCTGCAACTATTGCTTTATTTCTAATGCCAAACTCCCCTACGCTATGGATGGCTGTTGGTGTTTTGTGGATTATGGACGCCTCCATCAACATTACTATGGAGCCTTTTAGGGCATTCGTTGGCGATCTTTTACCAGACGAACAAAGAACATCAGGTTTTGCCATGCAGAGTTTCTTTATTGGCATTGGTGCACTTGTTGCCTCATTCATGCCATGGATTTTTACCAATTGGTTTAATATCCCCAACACAGCTCCCGATGGAGAAATACCTCCCTCGGTAAAGTATGCCTTTTACGTGGGTGGAATAATGTATCTCATCACAGTGATTTGGACAGTGTTCACAACGAAAGAATATCCCCCTGAGCCAGATGAAAATCATAGTGCGCCTGCCATGGAGGAAGCCGAGGAATCTTACTTCAAGGGTAAGTTCTCCCAATTGGGTTTGATACTTACCTTGATTGGCGTTACTTTTTCAACCTTTGTTTACTATGCTGGAATTGATCCTCAGTTACACGTTTTAGGTGGTGGTTTTACCTTTTTTGGAATTATTCACCTTGTAGCCGGAAAGCTGGTCAAAGCGCAGAAAACTTCGATGCCATTGGTTCATATTGTGAAGGATTTCAACACAATGCCCAAGACTATGATTCAATTGGCAGTGGTTCAATTCTTTTCATGGTTCGCACTCTTTTCCATGTGGATCTATTCCACTCCAGCTGTAACCTCACACATTTACGGCTCTTCAGACACAACCTCTACGGCCTATAATTCTGGTGCCGATATGGTGAGTAACTTATTTGGAGGCTATAATGGTATCGCGGCAATTGCGGCTATTTTTATTCCATTTATTGCGCGAAAGACGAGCAGAAAGATTACCCACTTAATAGCACTCTGTTTAGGGGGATTAGGCCTTATCTCTATGTACTTCATCACAGATCCACAAATGCTTTGGTTAAGCATGATCGGTGTCGGAATTGCCTGGGCAAGTATTCTTTCGGTTCCGTATGCCATTTTATCCGGGTCCCTCCCCTCAGAAAAAATGGGGTATTATATGGGCGTCTTCAATTTCTTTATTGTCATTCCTCAGATAGTTGCTGCCTCTCTTTTAGGCTTTATCCTAAACACCTTCTTTGATGGTGAAACCATAATGATCTTAGTCACTGGCGGAGTAGCAATGATTATTTCAGGGTTCTTGACTTTAAGAGTGAACGATACACATTAGCTTTTAAATACTATATAAAAAGCAGTCAAAAGGCTGCTTTTTATTTTTATCTTCATGCTCCTTAAACAAGACTATGAAGAATATTTTTTTACTCACTATCGTATCAGTATTTCTATTTTTTAATTGTACACCAAAGCAAGAAACACTGGATGAAACTTTCCGGAAGATAAATACTGAGGTTTTGGATAACTCCAGAGCTTATGAAACACTTGAAGAAGCTACCAAAACCATAGGTCACCGCTTGACGGGCTCAGAGGAAGGCGAAAAAGCGGAAGAATATACCTTCAACTTGCTTAAGAGTTATGGAATGAATGTAGCGTATCAACCATTTGAAGTGGAGTCTTGGTCTAGAGGAGACATAGACGTAAAAATCGGTAGCAGGAATCAACTAAAGCCAACACCAGCAGTAACCTTAGCACATTCGCCAGTCGAAGCCGAAGTGACCGCAGAAATTATAGACATGGGCAACGGTGTAGATGCCGACTATGAAGCCAAGCCAGAGGCTGTAAAAGGCAAGATCGCCTTAGTTTACATTGGCACGCTACCTAATAGCCCTCAAGGAACTCCTGGATTACACAGATCAGAAAAAACAGCTTTAGCTACAAAATATGGCGCCATCGGCATTATCATTATCAATCAAGTTGACGGTGGTGTTCTATTGACAGGAACCGCCTCTGTGACTGGAAGTCTCATTCCAATCCCAGCAGTGTGTATAGGTAAAGAAGACGGCATGGCTTTAAAAGAAACTCTTGCTAAAACTAAGCAGTACTCATCCATTAAAATGACCAATCAGTCTGGTTTGATCAACGCTAGAAATGTAATAGCCACAATTGAAGGAAGTGAGTTTCCAGAAGAAAAAATTATCGTTGGTGGTCACCTTGATTCATGGGATTTAGCCACTGGCGCAATTGACAATGGAATCGGTTCGTTTGCAGTTTTAGACATGGCCAGAACTTTTTCAGCCTTAAAGCTTCAACCGAAAAGAACTGTTCAATTCATCATGTTCATGGGTGAAGAAGAGGGTTTATTGGGCTCAAGACATTTAGTAAATGAAGCTGTAGCCAACGGGACAATCAATCAAATCAAATATGTAATGAACCAAGACATGTCGGGTAACCCAATCGGTTTCGGCACAGGTGGCAGGTCAGAGGCTGAAGCCTTCTTTACAACAACAGGTGCTCAAATTCAGTCAATTGATTCTACCTATACTAACCAACTTTCAAAAGGTGCTGGTTTACATAGCGATCATCAACCCTTTATGCTACAAGGCATTCCTTATACTTCTCCAATGTCGAATCTAGATCGATCTATTTATGGTTGTTATCATTCAGATTGTGATGACTTTGATCTAGTGAACAAAGAGCATATGGTCAACAACGTGCGGTTCAGTTCAATGATGCTTTATGCCTTGGCCAATGCGGATGCACTGCCTTCGCAAAAGCTTAAAGATGCCGAAACAAAGGTTTTTTTGGAAGCAAACAACCTTAAGTTGAAGCTTCAAATTGGTGGCGATTGGCGTTGGGAGGATTAATAGTTGGACCTCCTTAATATCCTTATTCTTTTAGCAGTTGGCCTTTTTGCAGGCTGCCTAAACACATTGGCGGGTGGTGGGTCTCTACTTTCGTTGCCAGTTCTTATTTTCCTAGGCCTACCTCCGAATGTGGCCAATGCCACTAACCGTGTGGCCATTGTACTTCAAAATATTTTTGCAGTTCGAGGTTTTAAAAGCAAAGGAGTATCTGTCTACCCTTTTAATTTGTGGCTTGGCATTTCAGCATTTTGCGGTGCAATTGTAGGTGCATTTCTAGCAGTTGATATAGATAAAGAAGTCTTCAACCGAATTCTGGCAGTAGTAATTGTGGCAGTGGTGGTCTACATGGCTATCAATCCTTTGAAGAACATCAACAAGCCTGAAAATATGGGAAAGAAGGCGACAATCACTTCGATCATTATCTTCTTTTTCGTGGGGATTTACGGGGGCTTTATTCAAGCCGGTGTGGGTTACTTAATGATCATGGCCTTGACTCTAGTGAATGGATTCAGTTTAGTAAAAACCAACAGCATTAAAGTTTTTGTTGCACTCACTTATACACTGGTGGCTTTGGGTATATTTATCTATTACGGAATCGTCAACTGGGAATTTGGCATTCCATTAGCCATCGGAAATGCAACAGGTGGTTGGCTGGCAAGTCGCTGGAGCGTCAATAAAGGGGACAACTGGATTCGCTATATCGTTATGGTTACCGCTTCTGCTTTTGCGATCAAACTATTCTTCTTTTGACATAAAAAATAATACTAGTCTCAACTCAATCATAATTTTATCACTACGCATGCCGAAAGTCACTTAATACAATTAAGAAGAATTAGGTCGGTGGTAAGTAGGTAACCTATCTATTTTCCTAACTTGTATATAGACCATGTCGAAGGAAGAAGAAAATAAAGACGAAGAACCCTACGCAAGACGAAGAGGTTTTGGTGGAATAGGTACTGGAATTGCCATAGGTATTGGTATTGGGGTGGCTATGGACAATATTGGCATCGGCATCGGGGTAGGAATAGCGATGGGTTTTGGTTTTGAGTTAATAAATAAAAATAGACCGAGATAGTCACTTAGATCTCAATTCAAAAGGCTCAGCATTGCTTCAACTATAGTCTTTTATTACCCATAATTTTTTTAAAATTCGCTATGGTACGCCTGGTGACGGTGAAAATAAATGGAAAAGCAGAAGAGAAAGGGTATTCAGTATTTTCAAAAAGTATAAGGAAGGAATCATAGCTACACAAGAAGCGCTCCCCTTACAAATCGATGAAATACTCGAAGAAGTCCCTCAACTCGGTGTTGTTTATCGTTCAAGAACCGCGGAAGATAAAGCTGGAGAATCAAATGCAATTTTTTACAATAAGGAGAACTGGAGGGTAGTCAATCACGAAACATTTTGGCTTTCTCAGACTCCTGAAAAACCTGCATCAAAAAGTTGGGGAAATAGTTTACCCCGCATTAGTACGCAAGTGACCTTTCAACACCTAACCAGCGGTAAGACGATCAAAATACTGAATACACACTTAGACCGAGCTTCCAATAATAGTCGTGTGAGAAGTGTAGAATTGATCCTAAGAACCTTAATGACGGAAACAGATGCTACACCAACCATTCTCTTAGGGGATTTTAATGCACCATTCGATGATGAGATCATCCTTAGAATCAAAGAATTCTTCAAAGATGCCTATCAAGGCGATGAATTAGAGGGTTGCACCTTCCATCGATGGAATGGCGGAAGCCACTGTGAACGGATTGACTATATTTTCTATGGTAATTCAGAAAAATTTAGCCTGAGTAGTTTCAAAATTGATCAATGGAAAAGCAAACAACTTTACCCATCAGATCATTATCCGCTAGTAGCTACTTTTCAGCTAAAGTAATTTTAGCCCTCTTCTTTTTGTTCGTAATAAACACGCCTAGCAATATCGCTGCAATTCCGCCAACTTGTCCTGCTGCTAACGTCTCCCCATCAAGAATACCCCAAGTGAGCGCAACAATTGGGATCAAATAAGTCACCATACTGGTGAAGATTGGCGTAGTAATTTGAACCAGCCGATTGAATAAGATTAGCGCGATCCCGGTACTCATTACCCCTAAGAGGCTGATGTAACCGAGTGCTTCTAGCGCCCCAGGAGCACTAGACACTTTATTAACAAAGTCTGTCCCCACAAATAAATAGATAGCCGCAAAAGGTCCTACTAAAAGTATACTGACACTTGTTATAACAACTGCACTGAGGTCTGAGAAGTAGTACTTTATAATATTCAAGTTAACCCCATAGCACATAGTAGCGATTACAATGAAAATGGCGTAATAATTAAAGCCCGAAAACCCTCCTTCGCTTGAACCCGCGGTTAAGAGAATTGCTGTTCCTATAAAAGCCAATGCCACACCAACATATTTTGCTCTTTCAAACTTCTGCTTGAAAATTGTTGCCCCCATTAGTAAGACAAAAATTGGTGTCAGCCCATTCATTACTCCTGTCACACCACTATCAAGGCGAGTCTGGCCAATTGCAAAAAGGAAAGCTGGAATAAAGCTACCGAGCATACCAATACCAAAAAGCATTTTTAAATTTCGTGCGGACAGTTTACTCAGCTTGGGTAAGCTCAAGGGCAACATAAAAATACAAGCAGCTAAGATTCTCAGGGCACCTACTTCTCCAGCACTGTATACTTCTAGTCCTCTCTTAATCAGGATAAAAGATGTACCCCAGACCAATGCCAGAACGATGAGTATAGTCCAGGCGAGCACTTTCTTGTTTTTCATGAGCTAATCATCAGACCAAATGTAAAGTTTTCGATAAATATTTCGAGGCCAATTTTAGGCTAGCTCAAATGCGTTTTCGAATGTGACTGCAATCTCATCTAAGAGATCATACAGCTCTTCGGGATTTTCAGATTCCACCAACTTGGTTCTGAATGGTTTGAAATCGTGAACACCTCTGAAATAGTTAGTGTAGTGCCTTCTCATTTCAAAAACACCTTGGCGCTCACCTTTCCACTCAAGTGAAAATTTCAGGTGCCTTCTTGCCACACTTACGCGTTCTACCATATCAGGAGCAGGCAACGTTTCACCTGTTTTCATAAAGTGTTTGATCTCATTGAAAATCCATGGATATCCAATCGCTGCACGACCTATCATGATACCGTCTACTCCATACCTGTTTTTGTATTCGAGGGCTTTTTGAGGTGAATCAATGTCACCATTGCCAAAAATTGGGATATGTATATCAGCGTGATTCTTTACTTCTGCGATTCTTGTCCAATCGGCCTCGCCTTTATACATCTGCTGACGTGTTCTACCATGGATGCTCAAAGCTTGAATTCCGACATCCTGAAGCCTTTTTGCGACTTCTACAATCTGAATCGTACTGTCATCCCAGCCTAGTCTGGTTTTTACTGTTACTGGAAGAGAAACTTGTTTCACAATCTCTTCAGTCATCTTTTGCATCTTGGGAAGATCAAGCAAAATACCAGCCCCAGCTCCTTTACAAGCAACTTTCTTTACTGGACAGCCATAATTAATATCAACAATTTCTGGTTGAGCATTTTCAGCGATTTCCGCTGCCTGACGCATAGATTCTATCTTATCCCCAAAAATCTGAATACCAATTGGCCGTTCATAATCATAGATATCCAACTTTTGCACACTTTTCTCTGCATGACGGATCAGCCCTTCAGAGGAGATAAATTCTGTATACATTAAATCTGCTCCATTTTCCTTACAGACTGCTCTGAAAGGTGGATCACTGACGTCTTCCATTGGTGCTAACAGCAATGGAAAGTCTCCTAATTCTATATTTCCTATTCTTACCAAACCCTATTCCAAAATTCGCGTAAATTTACGCCATTATGACGAGAATTGATACAGGTATAGACGTCACAGGTGGAAGAGCTCCCAGTTCTTCCTTTATTATTGTTTTAGGGCTGTTATTCGTTGGTTTTTTTGTTGGCCAATTCGTTGGTGCGATTGCCTCATTCATTTTTGCCATGGCAAACGGCATGGGAATGGACGAGATGACAAAAAACCCAAATGCAATATATGACTACATGGGGCTGGGCGAAGTGTTGACTACACAAATGCTGTATACAATAGTATTTACCTTCGTGACCCCATGGTTTTATTTGAAACTGATTGCAAAACAACCACTTTCCTCTGTTTCAAATGAGACGAAAGTAGACCCCATACTGGCGATTGCCACCGTTATCGGAACATTCAGTTTTCTCTTTGTCAACGCCTACTTTATTGAATGGAATGCCAATTTCCAGTTTCCAGAATTCATGTCTGGATTTGAAGAATGGGCTAGAGACCTTGAGGAACAGTTAGCCGCGGCAACTGAAAAATTTACCTCATTCAATAGTTTTGGCCAATTCCTCTTTGGATTTTTTGTTATAGCGATTCTTGCAGGAATTGGAGAAGAGTTTCTCTTCAGAGGAGTTTTACAAAACAGCCTTCACAAATGGACTAAAAACTCACATGTTGCCATATGGATAACGGCTTTCATTTTTGCAGCCATTCACATGCAGTTTTACGGATTAGTTCCTAGAATGCTTCTCGGGGCTGTATTTGGCTATTTGTATGTCTGGTCAGGGAATATTTGGTATCCAATCATCGCACATATCGCTAATAATGGCATTGCAGTAATTATGACTTATACTATGTCAGATGTCAATTTGGACGAAACGGAAGCCGTACCAGTAATCTACCAGGTGATTGGTGTAACTGTATTCATTGTATTCATGTTCCTTTTCAGAAATCACTACCTTAGAACAAAGGAATCCATTGAGTAGTTGGCAAACAGTGTATCAGAGCGCAAGTCCGCACAAGACTGAAATTGTTAAAGATGTCTTGATCAATGCTGGACTAAACGCCATCGTTTTCAACAAACAAGATCATGCCTACAAATTTGGCAGCATAGACGTAATGGTAGATCCAGATTCCGTGATGCGAGCCATAAAAATCATTGAAGAAGAAATCAAGTTTGATCATGAATAACCTTGCTGTCAGAGCCATAACAGCAATAGTTGGGCTTACTATCATCATCACTGGAATAGTCTTTAGCCCTTGGACATTTGCAGCCGTCATATTGGTAATCGTATTATTGACCCTAAGAGAGTTTTACGGATTAGCCAGAACAGCCGAAACCAAGCCTTATGAGGTTTGGGGACTAGTTTTTAGCTTTATCCTATTCGCCCTGATTTTCTTATACTATCAAGGAGAAATAGACACTAGCACCTTCTGGATGCTCCCGGCATTATTTTCAACTGTATTCCTTTACCCGCTCATACGCTATGGGCAAGGCCATGCGATCAACTCCTTAGCCGTTTCTGTACTTGGCGTACTCTATATTGCGATGCCTTTCTGTTTGATGATTCCCCTGGCTTTTATCTCTGGAACGTTCCAATTTGAATTAATACTGGGGGTTCTATTCGCCCAATGGGCAAACGATACAGGCGCCTACTTTGCAGGCAAAGCGTTCGGTAAGACCAAGCTATTTGAAAAGGTATCTCCTAAAAAAACCTGGGAAGGATCAATCGGTGGACTAGTTCTATCGATAGGAATCCTAATGGTATTTTGCCATTTCTTTGGAATAATGAGTTATTTAGAGTGGGCGGGCTTAGCCGTTGTAATCAGTATTTTTGGTAGCCTAGGAGACTTAGTTGAATCTGCTTTCAAAAGAGTATTGGCCATTAAAGACTCAGGAAGTACTATTCCAGGGCATGGTGGCTTTCTAGATAGATTTGATGGGCTCATTCTTGCATTACCATTCGCAACCGCCTACATCCACTTCGTCATATAAGGGGAAAATAAGCTCTTTCTTATTGGAGATATTCGCTTAAAAATTCACTAATTTTGACAAAGTCTTAAATCAATATTAAGCTCCCTATGGGTTACATTGAACCGGCTCCGATTAAGGACAAGGCAAATCCTTTCGAGTCAATGATGTCCAGATTCAATATTGCTACTGAAGCACTGGGTCTAGACGAACAAGTTTACAACGTTTTAAAATCTCCATCCAAACAAGTTTCTGTTTCATTACCCGTCACGATGGATAATGGTTCGATCAAAGTATTTGAAGGTCACCGTGTGATCCACTCGAATATTTTGGGACCCTCCAAAGGTGGTGTGCGTTATGCAATGGACGTCAATATTGACGAAGTAAAGGCACTTGCTGCTTGGATGACCTGGAAGTGCGCTGTGGTTGATATACCATATGGCGGTGCCAAAGGTGGGATCAAGTGTAACCCGAGAGAAATGTCAGCTGGAGAAATTGAGCGATTGACGAGAGCCTACACCCAGTCTATGACTGGTGTATTTGGCCCAGACCGTGATATCCCAGCTCCTGACATGGGCACTGGCCCAAGAGAAATGGCTTGGATGATGGATGAATACTCACGCTCGATGGGTACTACGGTAAATGCCGTTGTAACTGGAAAGCCTTTGGTACTTGGTGGTTCGCTCGGTAGAGTTGAAGCGACTGGTCGTGGGGTAATGGTATCAGCACTTGCTGCCATGGAAAAGCTCAAAATCAATCCTTATCATGCATCAATTGCGGTTCAAGGATTTGGAAATGTTGGCTCTTACGCTGCATTACTAATGTCTGAACGTGGTTGTACCATAACGGCTATTAGTGATATTTCTGGTGCCTACTACAATGAAAATGGTATTGATGTCAATAAAGCAATTGGCTATCGAAACAATAATAACGGTACACTCGAAGGTTTCGATGGTGCCGAATTAATGAAAGATGCTTCAGACCTATTGACACTAGATGTTGATGTTTTAGTACCTGCAGCTATCGAAGATGTGATTCATTCTGGCAATGTCAACGATGTGAAAGCAAAGCTAATCGTTGAAGGAGCAAACGGTCCTACTTCGGCTGAGGCAGATGCCATCATCAATGAAAAAGGAATAATGGTTGCACCAGATATCTTAGCGAATGCTGGAGGTGTTACTGTTTCTTATTTCGAATGGGTGCAAAACAGATTGGGCTATAAATGGACTAGAGAAAGAGTCAACCGTAGGTCAGACAGGATTATGAAAGATGCTTTTGACAAAGTCTATGCTGCATCTTTAAAGTATAATGTACCCATGCGAATTGCAGCTTACATTGTGGCAATCGACAAAGTAGCCGAAACCTATAAATATCGAGGTGGCTTCTAATTAGATATTAATGATTAAAATTCATAAAGAAGGAAGAGTACTGTTAGCGGTACTCTTTCTTGTTCTTACAACACTCAACATCAGCCTTTTCTATCTTTTGGAAATCCAAGGCGAGACCTTTTGGGCTACCTTAATAGCTAGTTCAATAGTGTTTTTGTTGGTCCTTCAGTTTTTCAGGAATCCAAGTCGCAAAACTGACCTTAACGAAAAACATATTATTGCCCCTGCTGATGGTAAAATTGTAGTCATTGAGACTACCACTGAGGACGAGTATTTTCATGGGAAAGAACGCATTCAAGTATCGATTTTCATGTCACCTTTCAATGTGCATGTCAATAGAAACCCCGTAACCGGACTCATTAAATACTTCAAATACCATCCTGGTAAATATTTAGTAGCCTGGCACCCAAAGTCGAGCACCGAGAACGAGAGAACGACATTAGTCTATCAAATCCATCACAATGTAGAAATTCTGGTAAGGCAAATCGCTGGGGCCGCTGCAAGAAGAATCAAGTGGTATGTAAAAGAGGAACAAAGTGTGATTCAAGGCCGAGAGTTTGGCTTTATTAAGTTTGGATCACGAGTAGACTTATTTCTACCCCTTGGCACAAAAATTAACGTTGAAAAAGGGCAAAAAACTATAGGTGGTGAAACTATTATTGCAGAGCTAGAGTAAGCCTTCAATTATACCCATCAGCTTTTCTAAGTGCTCTTTATCCACTTCATCAAAGTCATTCAATTCATCAGAATCTACATCAAGAATCAGTGCAACCTCGCCATTTTTGAAAGCAGGCAATACAATCTCTGATTTAGAGTCGCCACTGCATGCAATGTGACCGGGGAACTCATCGACATTAGGAACAATCAGTGTAGAACCTTCTGCCCAACTCGTACCGCACACACCTCTACCTTTGGCAATTCGTGTACAAGCAATAGGCCCTTGAAACGGCCCCAACACTAATTCATCGTTTTTCACTAAGTAAAAACCCACCCAGAAATAGCCCATACCATATTTGAGTGCCGAAGCAATATTGGAAAGGTTTGCTACCAAATCAGGCTCACCAGTGACTAAAGCCTCTATTTGAGGAATGAGCGAGTTGTACTTTTCAGCTTTGGAAGCACTATTTTCGATGATTAATTCTTCTGCCATATTTGTTCTAACTAGTTTATAAAAGAGATGGTTCCTGATTATGATAGATGTCCAATTTGTCATCTCCAACCTGGAAAGAATCAGACACTAACCCTTGTATTCTCGGTGCCGCAATACCAGCATGAAATTTAACATCTGCTGTAAACACCCGCGCTTCGTCCCAGAGGCTAGACGCAAGACATGAATTCAATAAAATGCTTCCACCCTCGATGATAATCGATTGTACCTTTTTCTCATACAAGTCTTTCAAGATGAAAGGAAGGTAGTCTTCATCACTTACCTGAATGAATTCGAGGTTTTCCAGTGATTGATTCGTCTTACCATTATAGACTAAAGTGGGTTGCTTACCATCTAACAAGTTTAACTCCTTAGAAAGGGTCAGTTTTTTGTCAATGACAACCCTCACCGGGTCATTACCCTCCCAGTTTCTTACATTAAGCCTCGGATTGTCTTGTTGTGCAGTACGTGTGCCCACCATAATTGCGTCTTCCTCAGCGCGCCATTGATGCACTAAATTTCTTGAAGCCTCACCACTGATCCACTTCGAATCGAAGTTTTCTCTCGCTACGAATCCATCCGCTGTCTGCGCCCATTTCAATATGATGTAGGGCCTCTTTTTCTCTATAAAAGTGAAGAATCGCGCGTTCAAATTTCGAGAAGCATCGGCAAGCAGACCATGACTCACTTCAATGCCGGCCTGCTCCATTCTCTCAATGCCCTTCCCCCCGACTAATGGATTTGTATCAACAGCACCAATGACCACGCGTTTGACACGCTTCCTCACCATTAAATCAGCACAAGGAGGTGTTTTGCCGTGATGAGCACATGGTTCTAGGGTGACGTATACAGTCGATTCAGGAAGCAAAGACTGATCTTCCACAGCCGCAATGGCATTCACCTCCGCATGCCCTTCACCATATTGCTTATGCCAGCCTTCTCCAATAATCCTATCATTATGAACAATAACACACCCAACCATAGGGTTCGGACTCACCTTTCCCCTACCTAATTCGGCAAGTTCCAGCGCGCGCTCCATGAAGTGAGTATCCTGATTATTCATTGATTGCACAAGTTAGCCAAAGCCACTAATTATTTCACTTATTTTGTGTCATGCCTACTGCGCGATCTAAGGATCTATTTCAACAAATTCTAAGCTCCCTTTCAGATGTCTACGATGAAAGGGAAAGTATGGCTATTGCCAAAAACTACCTTGCAGATCGTCTACATATTGATAGGATGAAGCTATCCCTCAATACGGAGATTGCTTTTGACGAAAGTCTTTTGAGGCATGACCTCAGACAATTGGTGAATGGCACACCTTATCAGCATGTCGTAGGTTTTACAATCTTTTATGGCCGAAAGTTTCTCACGAACAAGCATGCGCTGATTCCGCGACCAGAAACTGAAGAATTATCCGATTGGATAGTCAAGGATAACGAAATGTCAGCACCCATGATTTTAGACATTGGAACAGGTACTGGCTGTATTCCAATAAGTCTGAAAGGTGAAATACCAGAAGCCTCCTGTACTGGGGTTGATGTTTCAGAAGAGGCACTTAAAGTCGCCAAAAACAATGCCTCCAAAAATGAAATGGTGGTTGACTTTTCATTTTTGGATATTCTGAAAGAAGATTTGTCAGAAAAAGAATTTGACATTATTGTCAGCAACCCACCCTACATTCCGAATGCTGATCGTGCGCTAATGCACAAAAACGTCCTCGATTATGAACCAGACATAGCGCTCTTTGTTGATGACAGAACTCCCTTAGTCTTTTACCAAGCCATTGCCGAAAAAGCAATAATTAGTCTCAAAAAAGGCGGAAAGCTGTATTTCGAAATACATGAAAACTTTGGAGCAGAAGTTTGTCAATTGTTGAGTGCTCTCGGATACTCTGATATCGAGCTTAGAAAAGACCTTCAGGGAAAAGACAGGATGGTTAGGGGAAAAAAGGAATAACACTACCCAATTAATTCACCTTCTTTATTTATAGATATCTGTCTGAACTGATTCTATTACCCATAACGGCTTATTATTAGTCACCAGGCTTACTTTTCCACTTTGTGCTGCCGTAAGTTCTAAGGGTTCTAGTAATAACTCGTTCTGCCAATCGGTGTAGAATCCTTCTGAAGTAAAGAAAGTACCACTAGCAACGGGATGAATGCCGAAGACTTGCCCAGTTGACACCCATTTTTCAAACCTTCCTGACTTTGCATAAACCCATTTTTGATCATTGTAAAAAAGTACTGAATCCATATCAATTGAAAACTCCTTGATCAGGTCTAAAACCTTTGAATTGAATATATCCGCGAGGACATTTACTGCTTTATGATCGTGGTCTTTCAGAAAGATATAGGCAGCATTCAGTAGATCAGTGGATTCGAAGCCGAGTAGTTTCACTGGAGATTGGATCTTCAGCTTAGGCTTTAATGCCTCAATTTCGTTTAATTCGGCTACAACAACATCAATTTTAATTCCCCAGGTTAAGACTTCGTCTAAGGCATTTGACGTCACAATAACCGTTGGACTCCATTCTAAAAGCAAGTCTATATACTCAGCACTTAATGCGATAGGATCATCTATCAGCAAGGCTGGCTCTTGTTCGTCTCTAACAATATGGTGTGATGACATGGTCTAAATTGCGCGTGCCTGTTGTGGCACTCGGATAACATCGCTGTTCGCAATTTCGCTCCAAACAAGTGCACTTGCACCTAAAACGGCAGCATTTTTATCCATTAACTTAGACAATTTGATTTTGATTTTACCCTTGTAACCTGGGTAAAGGTATTCGTTAAATGACTTCTTAGTAGCCTCCACAATGATATCACCAGCCTTGGCTAGGCCTCCAAAAAGGAAGATCGCTTCTGGGCTAGTTACAGCAGCAGCATCAGCCAACTTCAACCCAAGAATGTCTGAAGTATAATCATATGCCTCTAGCGCAATTGGGTCACCGGCTAGGGCCATTTCTGTGATCTTTTTTGCTGTTAGCGACTCATAAGTATATGATCGTAAAGGCGTGGCCACATTATTGGTAGCCAGTAACTTAAAAACAGTTCTTTTAATCCCTGAAGCAGAAGCATATGTCTCTAGGCAACCACGTTTACCGCAGTTACACTCTCGTCCGTCAGGATAAACGTTGGTATGACCCAGTTCTCCTGCCAAACCATCATGGCCATAAATAAGTTTGCCTCGCGTAACCAAGCCCGAACCAAGTCCAGTACCAAGGGTTACCACGATAAAGTCGTTCATGTCCTTCGCACCACCAAACACCTTTTCGCCAATTGCCGCTGCATTAGCATCATTGGTTAAGACCATCGGTAGGTCAAAGTATTTACTGAACAGATCGATGAAAGGTACAATCCCTTTCCAATTTAGATTTGGCGCATGCTCAATCGTGCCCTTATAGTAGTTACCATTTGGCGCACCAATACCAATTCCAATAATTTCAAAAGGATCAGTTACCTCGTCAAGACCCTTATTGATGGCTTGGCTCAAGGCGACCAGAAAAGGCTCAATTGTCTCGTGGATATAAGTAGGAATTGATCCTTCCATTAGGACATTCCCTTCCACATCCACCAAACCAAATTTGGTAAATGTTCCTCCGATATCTATTCCAATTGCTGTTTCCCTCATTGTACTTATGCTCTATAAAAGCGCATTAGTTGGCCATATTTTACCAAATGCGTATCAAAAAATCACTATGTAGACACTTAAGATTATTCAATATCCGAAATAGATTGACCTGCTTTTCTTAACGGGTGTTCTTTTCTCTGTAAACGTTTGCATAGAATCTAGCCACTTAGTGAAATCAACAAAAAAGGGACACCCATTTAGAGTGTCCCTTTTTATAATTCATAAAGTCTTTTAAAATGAAAGACCAAGTGATAAAAGGAAGTTAGTTCCTGCTTGAGGATAGAAATAATTCTCCCTTACTTCAAACGATTGACCTCCAAAGTAGCCGAAAGTATAGCCATTAGACTCATACTCCAAATTCAGAATATTATTGACTAATAGGTTGATCGATACTTCTTTGATGGTTTTAGTTTCAAAAGCATAGTTGATACGCAAATCATTCACAAAAAAGGCATCTATTTTTCGGCTATCACTAGATGTATTATCCAAGAATTGCTCTCCCACATATTTAGATAGCAGGGCAATTTCAATACCTGAAGTAGGGATAAATGACAACTGGCTACCCGCCACGACACTTGGAGAAAAACTAATGTCAGTGTCTGTAAAAGTGGTTCTAACCTCATTAAACTCATCAAAAGCAGCTCCATAGTCAAAAATAATCTCATCAAAAGCGTTAATTCGATTCTGACTCAACGCCACATTCGCTGACCAGAAGAGTCCTTTCGTTAACTTCATAACACCAGAAAGCTCAATACCCATTCGGTAACTATCTGCCACATTCGTTCTGATACCTGCTCCTACATCATTTACTTCCCCTGTCAACACTAACTGGTTCTTGTAGTCCATCAAATAGTAATTGAACTCAAAAGATCCAGTTGAAGACTGACGTTTATAACCTATTTCTAGGTTATTGAGTGTCTCATGCTGTGGATCAACACCCGGTGCTGCATCGATGATATCAGATCTATTCGGCTCTTTGTTACCAATGGCAAATGATGCATAGAGATTCGCATTATTATTCAATTGATAGCTAGCGCCAACTTTCGGGTTGAAGAAATTGAAATTCTTGTCAAAATCTATCTGGCGAAGATCATTGTCTACGCCTATGCCCTTGTAATCCACGGTACGGTATTGTAAATCTCCAAAGATGTTGAGCTTCTCATTGGCCTGATAGTTCATTTTGAGGTATGAGTTAAAGTCGACTTTCTCAGAACGACTTTCATAGTATCGATCCCGTATGTCACTATCGCCTGAGAACCTGGCCCAAATTACTTCACCGAAATGATCGCCAATGTATTTGTTGACCCCTCCTCCAAAAGTCGCATCAATCTTGTCTGTTGAATAGTTTAAATCATACACGACACCATAAAAGTCATTGTCTAACCAACGTCTTCTGATCAAATCTGAACTTGAAATAGTAGTACCTCCGAGCACTACATCTGCAATACCATAATCGGCTAGGTCATCATCATTTCTAAACTCTTCAAAGAACCCTCCTCCTTTAGTATAGTGGCCCGCAACGGTCAAATTCAAGTTCGTATTAAACTTGTGTGCCATATGGAGTTGATAATGATCTTGACCATAGTCATCCACCTGGTTGTCGTATTCATAGAAGTTATAACTGCGACCTGAATTCCTTAAATTATCGGCTTGAGATGCTGTGAAACCATTATTAGCTATGACTGCTTCGATTCCAGCGGCATCGTTTCTCAAACGAGCTTCCGGTGTCCCGTACCAACTCTGATAGGTCACTTCGTCACCTCCGAAAGTGATAAACTTCACACTGGTCTTCTTTCCGAAATATCCTCCTGATAGATAATAAGACTGCAAGTCTGACGAAGCTCGATCTACAAAACCATCTGATGTAATCTGTGATAATCTACCTTCAAATGCCCAACGATCCTTTAACAACCCTGTTGAGAAAATGGCATTGTACTTCTGGGTATTGAATGAACCAACACTGGTATTTACTTCTGCTCTCGCTTCTTGACTAAGGCCATTGGTCAAGATATTAATGGACCCTCCAAAAGCTCCAGCTCCGTTAGTTGATGTACCTACGCCCCGCTGTACTTGAATGTCGGCAGCCGATGAAGCGATATCTGGAGTATTTACCCAAAATACGCCTTGGGATTCCGAATCGTTGATAGGAATACCATTGATGGTCACATTAATCCTTGTCGCATCGCTTCCTCTAATACGAATACCCGTATAACCGATACCTGCTCCAGCATCTGAAGTAGTTACCACCGAAGGTGTCCAATTCAGTAAAAAAGGCAAGTCTTGCCCTAGATTCTGCTTCTTGATCTCTTCACCAGTTATAGTGGTAAAAGTAGTAGGCGTCTTCTCTGTGGCACGCGTTCCGGTTACAATTACATCGGATAAACTGGTGGTTTTCCTGTTGAGTGAAATGTTCAAGTCAACATCACCTTTCAAGTCAATCGAACGCTCATAATTGGCATAACCAATCATTCTAATGACCAACTTATACTCTCCTGCTACCAAATCGGTCAAGGAGAATTCTCCTTGTTCATTTGTTGGCATACCTTGCGTGCTATTAACTAATAACACATTTGCTCCTTGCAAGGCCTGACCAGTTTCGGCATCAGTTACCTTTCCTTTGATGGTGTATTGTGCAAATACACTCAACGATGTCAACAGCAATGCTGACATCACAATAATTTTTCTCATGAATAAGCTTTTAATGGTTAAACTTAGAAAAGCTAAGGGGTAGCTTTTCCTTCCTTTTGTTTTACCATACCTCCCTGCGACAGCATTATCTGCATCAGGTTCAATGGGTATAATCTCAGCCTTTATTTAATTCCGAATGTTCTGGAAATAGGCACCCCCCTAATGAGGGCAAAGTTAAGAAGATATTGGAATCGCGATGCGGTTTAGCGCATAAGATTGATGTAACCAACACTCTGATTTAGCCTGTTAGGCAAGTCACCCTTGACAATCTGATAGTTAGCCCCACTCTTAATGAGTTCTTGCTGATATATTTCGAAGAGTTCTCTTCTCTGTTCTGGATTTTCACGAAGAGGATCTTCTTCGTAGGGGATATTAAAGTCAGTTAGGAGATAGAGATCTGCCTTGTTCAGCTCAAATTGCTTAATAATCCAAGGATCGCAATCTCCATACTTAAATTCACTCCAAACTTTTATGACAAGTAGATCAGTATCGTGAAACACAATTGAATTTGACTTCATTGTGACCTTATCTGCTATTTCCAATTGGCCCTTGGCAATCTCAAGTAGATCCGACTGTTCATAAGGCCTTTCTAATGCAGTCAAATATTCCCGTGCATACTCTTCTGACCAAATGGTTTGATAGTGCTCAGACAATGACTTAGTAAGCGTGCTCTTGCCTGTGCTTTCGGGGCCAACTATTGCGACTGAAATCATGGTGCAGAAGACTTCATAGATTTTTTCCAAGCCAAATAACCTGCTACTGCCATACCGATGTAAACCAGGTAAAGGGCAGAATAGAAATACAGTCCTTTGTAGAAATAAATTCCTGTAGCCAATATATCAACCACAAACCAGTAGTACCAGTTATCGATCTTCTTACGCGTGGTCAACCACATACCTGCGACACTGAGCACCGAGGTTGTACTATCCCAGTAAGGCAGAGCAGGTGGATCAGCACCTTCAAAAACAGTTGGTATTGCAATCAACATTTCAGCAAAAACAATCACCCCTAAAACAGTAATCCCTATTGTCACAACCATTGATCTGATGGTCGAATGGGTGACCTGAATATTACCCTCAGCTTTTGCTCCACCTTTGCTCCAATAATACCAACCATACCCATTAAGTACTAAATAGAAGATGTGTAGGAGCAAATCGCCATACAGCCTTGACTGATAAAACACGACTACTGAGATAAGTGTATAGATAATCCCAAGAGGCCATGTCCATATACTCTCTTTGATGAGATAGATAACTGCAAGGATGCCAGAAACAAAAGCAACGATACCCCAAAAATCAAATTGATTGATATTTGAGACTATGTCTTGCCATATCTCATTGAATTGCATGGCGCCAAATATAGGATTAATCAGTATATTTCAATGACTCAAACCATGCCTTATGGAAATGTATAAAGCCCTTATTGTTCTCATTATTCTCTTGATCGTTTTTCCTCTTGCCACGTCCGCACAAGAGAAAAATTATAATGTTGAAACTGAAAGCGTTTCGGAGTATATAGATAAAATCCTTAACGGTCCCATTACAAAAGAGGGCCTTCAAAAGATGCCTTATAAGGTTTGGTTTAATACCAATTATAAGACTTACCTAATAGATACCGATGCGCTCAAAAACATAAAGCGTAAGCAACTAAAAGGATTAAAAATCTTAGCCTTTATGGGAACTTGGTGTCACGATAGTAATCGCGAAATTCCTCGTCTGATCCGCGTTTGCGAGGAATTAGGTATCTACGACCAGCTCGAACTCTATGGAGTTGATGTGAATAAAAAGAGCCAAATAGGAAGAGAGGAAAGCTACAATATAAAAAATACACCGACCATCATATTGATGCGTGATGGAGTGGAAATAGCCCGCATATTAGAGGAGCCTGAAGTATCGTTCGAACAGGCATTTGAGAAAATATTGAAATAACATGCTAGAAAACCAAAGACACCTCTTCAACCTACCGGACGACATTTCTTATTTGAATTGTAGCTATATGTCCCCTATGCTTAAGTCTGTAGCAGAAATTGGAGTTCATGCCATATACGCTAAAGATGACCCGAGTTCCAATAAGCCTGAGAGCTTTTTCTCTACTACTAGTGCATTAAGAACGGAGTTTGCTAAACTGATCGATGCACCATCCGAAAGATCGTGCGCCATCACACCATCAGTTTCTTATGCACTAGCCAATGTGGCCAAAAACTTAAAAGCAGGTAAAGGCGATAATATTGTAATCGCTGAGGAACAATTTCCAAGCAACTTCTATGCTTGGGATGCACTTTCGAAAGAAAAAGGCATTACCCTCAAAGTAGTTGCCGCTCCTGATATGATTGAAGGTCGTGGTAAAAAATGGAATGAGTTATTATTAGAAGCTATCGACAGCAACACAAAAATGATTGCCACTGGCCATGTGCATTGGGCTGACGGTACCAAATTCGATTTAGCAGCTATCCGTCAAAGAGCTGATGAAGTAGGCGCCATTTTGGTCATTGACGGAACACAGTCCATCGGAGCATTACCGTTTAGCGTAGCGGATTTTAGACCAGATGCAGTAGTAGCCGCAGGTTACAAATGGATGATGGGACCCTATGCCTCTGGAGTTTCCTATTTTGGTGAGTACTTTCAAGACGGTAATCCAATTGAGAACAATTGGATGAATCGCTTGAATAGCGAAGACTTCGGCAACCTGATCAACTACCAAGAGCAATATCAACCTGGCTCAATTCGATATGAGGTAGGTGAAAGCGCCAACTTTATCTTAACCCCCATGCTTACAAAAGCCATTTCACAGGTAAATGAATGGGGGCCACAAAACATTCAAGACTATTGTGAAAAACTGACATCACCTTACATCAAGGAATTAAAGGAATTAGGTGTTCAGATAGAAGCAGACGAATATAGAGGACGCCATCTTTTCGGACTTAGATTGCCGAACCATATGGACATGGAAGAAATCAAGAAGCAGTTCGCGGAAAGAAAAATATTCGTTTCCATTCGAGGTAATTCGATTCGGATCTCTCCAAACCTATATAATCTTGAAAGTGACCTTGAAAGATTAGTAGATAGCTTTAAGGTGATGGATCGTGCTTAATAAAACGGACAAGATGACTTGACTATATGAACAGGTCTATAGGCTAATAGACAGTTCTTAAAAAATAAATAGGCCTAGCAATTTTTTGAATCAGTCAATCTCTGTACTTTTGTCCCGCAAATAAAGCCACTTATTTATTTGCCATGCCACTAGATTCAAGCAAATTCCTTTTCGAAGCACTTACATACGATGATGTGCTTCTTCTCCCAGGTTATTCAGAAGTTTTACCAAGAGATACCAACACGAAAACGTGGTTGACTAAAAATATTCAATTGAATATTCCATTGGTCTCCGCTGCGATGGACACTGTTACGGAACATCAATTGGCCATTGCTATGGCGCTTGAAGGTGGTCTTGGATTCATTCACAAGAACATGACGGTAGCGCAGCAAGCGCTACAAGTGAGAAAGGTAAAGCGTTCTCAAAGTGGAATGATCCTCGATCCTATCACACTGCATGTTGATAGTACAGCCAAAGATGCTGAATTGATCATGCGCGAGAATAAAATTGGCGGCATCCCTGTAGTGGACAGCAATGAAAAACTCGTAGGCATTATCACTAACCGTGACATGCGCTTTATCAAGAATATGGCTACTCCTATAAAAGACATTATGACTAAGGATAATGTCATCACTGGAAAAATGGGAATCAGCTTGGATGGTGCAGAAGGCGTACTGCAAGAATACAAAATCGAAAAACTTCCTATCGTAGATGACAAAGGTCAATTAACTGGACTGATCACTTATAAGGATATTCTGAAGAACAGAGATAGACCGAATGCATGTAAAGATGAGTTCGGACGCCTACGTGTTGGTGCTGCAGTGGGTGTAACACCAGATATAGACGAAAGAATTGACGCATTGATGAATGC
>DLQN01000052.1:6055-21447 GCA_002477595.1 Roseivirga sp. UBA7431 | reverse complement strand
GTGATTGCTACTTTGAATTTGAATGGCGATTATGTTTCTGATGCTTTAGCCGCCATTGTTGGTGGTATTGGTATTGCACCGGGTGCAAACATCAACTACATAACTGGTAATGCTATCTTCGAAGCTACCCATGGTACCGCACCGAAGTATGCTGGCCAAGACAAGGTAAACCCTGGATCAGTAATTCTTTCTGGAGCTATGATGTTTGAGTATATGGGGTGGCAAGAAGCTGCTGACTTAATTTACGCTGGCCTTGAGGCCGCAATTGCATCGAAAAGAGTGACCTATGACTTTGAAAGGCTCATGGATGGAGCAACACTCCTCAAATGTTCGGAGTTTGGAGAAGAAATTGTGAAAAACATGTAAACAAAAAGCCCCTGTTGGGGCTTTTTTATTAGTCAAAAGCTTTATGACTATGAGCAAACGCTATTTACCTTTCTTTCCTTTAAAATTAGCTGCCTTCCCAGGAGAGCAGTTAAATCTGCATGTCTTCGAGCCACGCTATAAACAACTCATCAACGAATGTATTGATGAAGGCAAGACTTTCGGCATACCCGTTTTCGGTGAAAACATGAGAGAGTACGGTTCTGAGATGGAGGTTTTAGAAGTGGTAAAACGTCACCCTGATGGTGAAATGGACATCTTTACTAAGTGTATTAGCGCCATAAAGGTCCTTTCCTTTGACGAAAAAGCTCCCGGCAAACTCTACTCTGGTGGAGAAATAGAATCGCTTGCAAATATTCAAGATAATACTCCCGAGCAATGGGCTGAACTCAAGCGTTTGGGCAAAGAACTCATCGCCATCCTAAAAATGGATGAGGCCTTAGATGTAGAGCTGTTAACAAATTCATTTCAATTGGCTCATAAATTAGGTTTATCTTTGGAGCAGGAATATGATATGCTCCAAATGGTGAGCGAGTCGAAAAGGCAGTCTTACATGATTAGTCATCTCCAGAGAGCTATACCGCTCATTCGCGAGATGGAAAGTGCCAAAGACCGCATACAAATGAACGGCCATTTTCAGCATCATGATCCGCTGAATTTTTAAGCATGATTCAAACCAATTTATCTGAGTTCGGAACCTTATTGATCTTCATCCTTGGAGCGCTGGTTTTCGCAGTAGTTGGATTAACTGCCTCTAAACTCTTACGACCTAGTCGTCCGAACTTCGAAAAACTTACTACTTATGAATCAGGCGAAGACACAGTCGGTTCAGCTTGGGGTCAATTCAATGTCAAATTCTACATTGTCGCGTTAATCTTCTTATTATTTGAAGTAGAAATCATCTATCTATTCCCTTGGGCCATCATCTTCGGAGATAAAGAATTAATTGAAAGCACAAATTGGTCGTGGGCTTGGTTTGCCATTACTGAAATGTTCATCTTCATTTTTATATTGGCTTTGGGACTCGCATATGCTTGGCGAAAAGGATACCTGGATTGGGTGAAACCTCAACCGGTTGGCACAGCATACAAATCGAAAATACCAAACAGCGCTTACGAGAAATTTAAAGGATAGTGGGTTTACTAGATCAAAAATTGGGACAAGGTGGTATCATTATCACCAAATTTGAAGACCTGATCAATTGGGCCAGGTTATCTTCCATGTGGCCGATGTCTTTCGGAACTGCCTGTTGTGCCATTGAATTTATGAGCACCGCAGGAACACCTTACGATTTAGATCGACTGGGAATTATTCCTAGAGCGAGCCCTAGACAATCTGACGTAATGATTGTAGCAGGAACTGTGACCTTTAAAATGGCCGATCGTGTCCGAAGACTTTATGAGCAAATGGCTGAACCCCGTTATGTTATTTCAATGGGTTCATGCTCCAATTGCGGAGGCCCCTATTGGGAACACGGCTATCATGTAGTAAAAGGTGTTGACCGCATCATACCAGTGGATGTATATGTTCCCGGCTGCCCTCCAAGACCAGAGGCATTGATAGGTGGTTTGTTAAAGCTGCAGGAAAAGATAAAAGGCGAAAGTATAGTGGCACCAAAGGCCATTGAGAATCTATTAGCCAAAACTGACGCATGAAATTCGAAGAAATCATATCGAACTTGACAAGCAAATTCGGAGAAGAATTCATCGTTGCATTGCATGAAAATGCTAGCCCAAAGTGCATTGAAATAAATGCCAATGGCTTGGTTGAAGCCATGCAATACCTTCATGGTACTGAAAAACTATATTTCGATTCATTATCCTGTATCACTGGCTTAGATAACGGTGTTGAAGCAGGCACTATGGAAGTGATCTATAATTTGTATTCCATTCCTTATGGTCACCATTTGATGATTAAAGTTAAGCTTGGCCGAGAACAACCAACCGTTGACTCACTTACATCAATATGGAAAACAGCCGACTGGCAAGAGCGTGAAGTCTTCGATCTTTACGGTGTCCATTTCGAAAATCACCCTGACTTACGAAGAATTCTACTACCAGCTGATTGGGAAGGGTTTCCGCTGAGAAAAGATTATGAACATCAAACCTATTACCGAGGGATTAAAGTAGCAGAATAGTGGCCAACGAAGTTCAATACATATTCGACAATCAGAACTTGCAAAAGTCAGAACCTCAGAAGTTCAATCCTGAGGATTTGAAACGCGAGGAGATGATTATCAACATTGGCCCACAACACCCTTCAACTCACGGGGTCTTGAGACTAGAAGTGATTACTTCTGGTGAAGAAATAGTAGATGTAGTACCTCACTTGGGCTACCTCCACCGCTGCTTCGAAAAACACGCAGAAAGTCTCCCTTATAATCAAACCCTTCCATTTGTAGATAGAATGGACTACTTGGCAGCTATGAACTCTGAGCATGCCTTTGTGATGGGCGTAGAGCGAATGCTAGGAATCGAAAATACCATCGACAAACGCGTAGAATATATTCGCGTAGTAGTCGCAGAGCTGAATAGGCTAGCTTCTCACTTTATCGCTTTAGGCACTTACGCGATGGACATTGGGGCAATTACTCCCTTCCCGTGGATGCTTCGCGATAGAGAACATATTCTTCGCTTACTAGAATGGGCCTCAGGTGCAAGAATGCTTTACAACTACATCTGGGTTGGTGGTTTATTCTATGACCTTCCCGTAGGTTTTGAGGAACGCTGCCTGGAGTTTTGTCAATACATAAAGCCTAAGCTTAAAGAATTTGAAGAGCTGGTCTTACAGAATAAAATTTTTGTTGACCGGACTGCCAATGTAGGCGTACTCCCTGTTGGTTTGGCTATCAATTATGGAATTACTGGCCCAATGCTCCGAGGGTCCGGTTTGAAGTTTGATCTAAGAAAAGTAGATGCATATTCAGTTTACCCTGAAATTGACTTCGATATTCCTGTTGGCAAAGGTGAAATGGGTGCAATAGGTGATTGTTGGGATCGTACATGGGTCAGAATGGAAGAATGTCATCAATCAGTAAAAATCATTGAGCAATGCTTAACGAAACTCACTGGTGAGCACAAAAGAACTAGAGATTTCGACCCAAGAGCGACCGTTCCAAAGAAAATCCGTCCAAAGGCACAAGATTTCTATGTGAGGGCTGAAAATCCTAAGGGAGAAACTGGCTTCTTTTTTAGAGCAGATGGTCGATCAGATATTCCGTACCGTTGCAAAGCACGTGGCGCCAGTTTTGTTAATCTTTCCGTTCTAGGAGAGCTTTCAAAAGGAGGACTGATCGCTGATATGATAGCGATTCTTGGTTCTATTGATATTGTACTTGGGGAAGTAGACCGTTAGCGTAACTCTTGCAAGTTAGTCTCCCTTACAAAGGCCGTGTTTTCTTTCCATTTGATCTGATACCAAATGTCTTTCTTATCAAGGATTTCTACTTTATGGCCTTCACCGATGACTTCTATAAGTTCTGCTGCGGCCGAAGGACCTGACATAACGTAAGAGTTAGTAGCTGTAATAATTCCTTTTTCTGCCTGACCTGAAAAATTAACAACGAACACAGTTAATGCTAGTACGAGAACAAAACCAACCGCTAAGCCAGGCGATTTTTCTTGATGCTTACGAATTTTTCTAAAGATCATAGATAGAATCAATAAACACAGGGCCAATAAAACTGCTATAATGATTGGCTTATAATCCTGAATAGTTTTAACGAAGCGCTGAAAGTCATTTGAGTCATAGCCCTCTAGTCCATTGACCTGTGCGAGGTCACTCATTTTTTTCAAAACTGCCTTATCTGAAGTAATTCTGTAATAGTCATGCAAATAGACTAGTGCATTACTCAAGTTACCCATCGCCTCCTGGCTGTAAGCCATTTTCAAAAGCATTGCAGGGGTAGCGCGCTGATTATCAGTATATATGGACTCATATATCTCTAAAGATTGCGTATACCTTCTTTCCTTGAAGAGCGAATCTGCTTCAACTAAGTCATTAGAAATCTCTTGACTATAGACGCTTGGGGATGAAGCAAGCAGTAAAAAAGCAAGCAGTAAAATAAATCTCGATACTTTATTTCGCATGTGGAGTAAACCTTGCATCTCTAAAATTTGCTCTTAAAAGTCAGGCCATATCGACTTTTTGCAGCACGAATATAACTAGCACATTTTCATCACCCATACCTTTCACAACATTTAACAGCACAGCAATTGCAGAACATGCTCATTTGAAACGGTACATTTATAACCTCGCAAGGACAATGTAAGTTAGACTTTATGGGCTTGAAAAACCCGATAAACTATTTTGTGAAATAAATTTAGAACCTGCGTTTGCATTTAATTTTGAACCTCTTACATTTGCAATCCGAATTAAGGAAATCACTCGGTATTCGGACATAAAAACTTGTTGATCTGGTAGCTCAGCTGGTAGAGCATCTCCCTTTTAAGGAGAGGGTCCTGGGTTCGAACCCCAGCCAGATCACATTTAAAAAGCCTCATTGCATGAGGCTTTTTTATTATCCTTTATCCAGCATCAATCTTCCCTTTATCACAAAGCAAGGTTGATTCTCATGGATTGAAAATCAAATTGAATTAACCTCTTAAATCTTAGAGAAATATGTAACTCAATATTTTGAGGTAAGTGCGTTATGTAATTGAATAGTTTCAAATATCTTCGCATTAATGAATTCGAGCAGTCCCATTGGAATTTTTGATAGCGGTATGGGTGGCCTTACCGTGGCCCATGCGGTTAGTCACCTATTACCTGATGAACAATTGATCTATTTTGGTGATTCTGCTCACCTGCCCTATGGAGACAAGTCCGCGGCAACTATTCAAGCCTATTCTATCAAGATATGTGATGTCTTACTCGAGAAGGGTTGTAAAGTGATCCTCATTGCATGTAACTCTGCCTCAGCGGCTGCTTACGAATTGATTAAAGCGTATGTGGGTAGTAAAGCTTTGGTTATCAATGTAATTGACCCGGTCGTTGCATACGTAGTTTCAAAATATGCTCAACAAAGAATCGGGCTGATTGGCACCAAACAAACCGTTGGTTCGGGAGTGTATGAATATCAAATCAAGGTGAAAGACGCATCTATCGAAATTGGATCACTTGCTACTCCTCTACTCGTTCCGATGATTGAGGAAGGCTTTCATAGCAATGAAATCTCTGAAGCAATTATCGAAGAATACTTAAAAAGCGACAAGCTAGATGATATCAAGGCACTCATTTTGGGATGTACTCACTATCCCTTGATTAAAAAACAAGTAGGTAAATTCTATACTCAAGACACCGAGGTGATTGATTCTTCAGAAATTGTCGCAGCCGCTTTATATCAACTATTAGAGAAAAACAATTTGCTTGCCCATAAAAGGTCTCTACCCAATGAATTTCTAGTGTCTGACATCACCCCTTCGTTTGAAGCTGCTACAGTGCTTTTTTTCGGAGTTAAAGTGCCATTAACCCTTCATAAACTCTGGGAATAACCCACGTATTACTGACTAATCTTTCCGCTAAAAAATCTGATCTTTAATAGTCTTCCAGTTCGGTGGGCGAATCGATGTTTCTTTAGCAGAAATATGTTTTCTTTGTACTAACCAAGGACAGAACATAGCGTGTACGCATTCCTCTTTTTCCTGACATTTTTCTTAGTCTACATGGTATTTGTGGTGTATGCCGAAAGGAAAATCTCTGCCTTTATACAAGACCGCTATGGTCCTATGGAAGTAGGTTACTATGGCTTGCTCCAAACAGTCGCTGACCTTCTCAAACTAGTTCAAAAAGAAGACATCGTTCCATCGGCCGCTGACAAGAAACTCTTTAAGCCTGGCCCTATTGTCATCTTTACTGCCGTATTCGCTGGTTTTGCCGTTTTACCCTTAACGTCAGGATTTGCAGGCTCTGCAGCAGATGTTGGCATATTCTACCTCCTTGCCATTGTTTCTTTGGATATCATTGGCATTCTCATGGCCGGATGGGGCTCAAATAGTAAGTATGCATTGTTCGGGGCCATGCGCTCTGTGGCGCAAATCATTTCTTACGAAATCCCTCTTGGACTGACCGTTGTTTGTGTCGTTATGGTTTCGCAAACACTGAATCTTCAAGAAATCGCGTTCCAACAAGGCATTTGGTGGGATACAATCGACTCAGAAGCACAAAACTACCTATTTGGAATAAGTGCGTTAGGTATTGATACGACAGAGATTGGTGGGATATTAACTTGGAACATTTTCAGGGCCCCGATTTTCTTTTTTGCCTTTATCATCTTTTTCATAGCTTCTTTGGCCGAAGCGAATCGTGGACCTTTCGATATCCCTGAGGCAGAATCAGAACTCGTTGGTGGTTTCCATACAGAATACTCAGGACTAAGGTGGAGTTTTGTGATGATGGGCGAATATGGCATGATGCTCTTGGTTTCGTTTCTTGCAGTCATTCTCTTTTTAGGAGGTTGGAATACGCCACTCCCAAACATAGGATCTATTGCACTAGCCGAATGGACAAGTGGCACACCTGGAAGCATTGCCGGAAATATCTGGGGAGCGTTCTGGATGTTAGGAAAAGCATTTTTACTCGTTGGTCTACAAATGTGGATTCGATGGACTTATCCGAGATTAAGAATTGATCAGTTAATGAATTTAAGCTGGAAGTATCTGACCCCAGCTGCTATAGTATTGGTTTTATTAAGTGCTATTTGGAGACTTTTGATGATATGAAGCAGTACTGGCGCAACATAAAAACCACCGTCAAGACCTTAAAAAAAGGTCTTGAAATCACTGGCCAGCATATGCTAGATGCTCGAAATCAAAGGGAACCCATCGGGCCGAGTGATGAAAACTATTTCGACCGTCAAAACGGAATCTTTACAGTTCAGTATCCAAAAGAGCAAATCCCTGTGCCTGACCATGGGCGCTATAAACTCCATAATGAAATAGAGGATTGCATTGTCTGTGATAAGTGCGCCAAAGTTTGCCCTGTGAATTGCATAGACATTGAACCTGTCAGAGCCACAGAAGAATTCGGGAAGACTTCTGATGGAACGCCTTTGAGAATCTATGCTGCTAAGTTCGATATCGATATGGCGAAGTGCTGCTTCTGCGGGCTATGCACTACAGTCTGCCCTACGGAATGTCTTACCATGACGAGTGAGTATGATTTCAGTGCTTTTGATTTCGAAGAGCATAACGTTCCTTTCGCTAATATGACACCGCTCGAAATTCTAGAGAAGAAGGCAGCATTTGAAGAGTTCAGCAAACAGAAAGAGGAAGCCAAGGCGAAGGCGCAAGCCGAAGCAAAAACGACTCCTAATACAGGCAGGCCAGTCCTTAAACCTACAATCAAACCGACACCAGCGGGTGCCGCAAAGCCTATGATGAAGCCTAAAGTTGCTGGTGCAACAGGCGCTAAGCCGAAGGTTATCATTAAACCCAAAATTCAGGTTAAAAAAGAGAGTGCCCCTGAAGACACCACAAAACCAAAGACTGTTATTAGGCCAAAGATGCCCATGAAACCTCTTGTTCCACCTAGAAAAAAAGATGAGCCTGACGGTGACGCCTAATTCATGGAGTTGAACGATATCATATTCTACATTTTTGGAGCAATCACGGCATTGTCAGCATTATATATCATGTTGACAAAAAACATACTATATGCCGCTTTCGCTTTGATACTGACCTTTATCGGAGTAGCAGGGATCTACGTTTTTCTAGGGGCAGAATTTATCGCGGTAACACAAATCTTAGTTTATGTTGGTGGTATTCTGATCCTCCTAGTGTTCGGCATCATGTTGACTAATCGCCTATCTGGCAAAAAAGTCATAAGCTCAGCATACAATAAAATCATGGGCTTCATTGTAGCCGGTGGTCTTTTTGCAATACTCTTAAAAGGCATATTAGAGGCGAACTTCAGCGCATTGGGCTGGATCGATAAAAGTAAATTTTCGGACTCCAGTATTCCAGCGTTTGGGTTGACATTGATGACGGATTACGTTTTAGTGTTCGAAATCATCGGTGTGCTATTGCTACTTGCCCTAATTGGTGCGGTCAGAATTGCTGGTAATGTGAGAAAGGAGGGCGAAGATGGCGTTTGATCATCTACTCTTCTTAGGTGCTCTTTTGTTTTGCATTGGACTCTTTGTGGTTGTTACACGCAAGAATGCCATCATGGTATTAATTGGAATCGAACTGATGCTCAACGCAGCAAACATTAACTTGATAGCCTTTAGCAGCTTCGATCCAAATGCATTGCAAGGTCAGATCTTTTCATTATTCATTATTACCGTAGCGGCTGCAGAAGCGGCAGTAGGCTTATCTATAGTGGTGAAAGTCTACAAGTATTTCCAAACAGCAGACCTTGATAAAATCAATGAATTGAAAGGGTGATTGAGTTACAAGACATCATATTGCCCAAAGGTGACCCAATGATATATTGGATGATCGCACTATTGGCGATACCTTTCTTTTCATTCCTCACCAGTCAGAAAATAGGCTCAAAAGCACCACAATGGGCAACATTCCTTCTGGGGCTGAACACATTACTGGCGATTTACCTTACTGCAACACACTGGAACAGTGCTGCCCTTACCATGAGAGGCCATTGGTTTAAGGTCGGTGAAAGTCAAATTACTTATTCCTTCCTGCTAGATCGGCTTACGCTGATCATGTCGGTTATAGTGAATTTTATTTCACTTCTCGTACATCTGTTCTCTCAAGAGTACATGCGAAAGGACAAAGCCAAACCGAGATATTACGCCTTCTTGGGTCTTTTTACTTTCTCCATGATGGGGATTGTCTTGTTCAATGACTTGCTCTTTATTTTCATCTTCTGGGAACTCGTAGGCCTATCTTCTTACTTACTCATCGGGTTCTGGTTCGAAAAGAAATCAGCTTCAATAGCCGCAAACAAGGCGTTTATCATGAATCGTATTGGGGACATTGGCTTTATAACAGGGCTAATGATTTTTTACACTCAATTCCAGTCCTTCGACCTTGAGGTGATTAAGTCCTTGATGATTGACAGCGAGATAAAGGATGGTAATTGGGTCGCCCAGTTCACAAATAATGGTCAAGTGATTATCAATACCCTAGATGGAAGATGGCTAAGTGCAGCCGGAATTGCACTTTTCTGTGGAGCGGTAGGTAAGTCCGCTCAATTTCCATTGCAAGTTTGGCTACCAGATGCAATGGAAGGTCCAACACCAGTTTCAGCATTAATTCACGCAGCCACTATGGTAGCAGCAGGGGTTTATCTGCTCGCTCGTGTCTTCGTCATCCTGGATGCACAAGCCTTGGAAGTTGTGGCTATTGTTGGGGCAATTACCGCATTTATGGCCGCCATTGCAGCCCTATCTCAGTTTGATATTAAAAAAGTACTGGCTTACAGTACCATTTCCCAACTTGGTTATATGGTCATGGCCATGGGAATTGGAGCATATACTTCTGGGCTTTTTCATTTGGTAACCCATGCATTCTTCAAGGCAGGACTTTTCCTCAGTGCGGGTATTATCATACATCAATTGCATAAACTAGAGTCAAAAGATGTGATGTTCAACGCCCAAGACATGCGTGTCATGGGTGGCCTTAGAAAGCATATGCCGAAAACCTTCTTCTGCTTCCTCATTTTCGCCTTAGCATTAGCCGGTTTACCTGGGTTTTCAGGATTCCTTTCCAAAGATGCCATCCTATTAGACCTTGCTGTTTGGGCTGACATCAAAGGCGGTGGTTTTTATATCCCCGAAGTCCTAGCCTTTGGAACGGTGCTCTTTACTTCTTTCTACACCCTGCGAATGATTCTCTTGATCTTCTTCGGAAACTTCAGATTACCCGTGATCATGCAAAAGAACGAGTTATCAAATGAGCTGAAAGATGGCAACTGGATAATGATGGCTCCAGTAATCATATTGGCGGCACTTTCTTTGGGGCCAGTATTCGGATTAACCTTAAATCCCGAGCATAGTTGGTTTGTCGAAGCCATGCCTACTCCGATTTATTTAGTGCCCGCTGTATATGCCGCTAAGAGCTTAGTAGATGTTTCTCCTGAAACTTTCGAAGCACTGCACGGACTTGTAAATGCCGTTTCAATCGGCCTTGCACTCATAGGGATTGTGATCGGTTACTTGGCCTATAAGCCAAATGCCAAGTTGGAACAGGAGTTTGTTGAAAGAAGAGAACCAAGAGGGTTCTTCGGGCAAGTTTCATTCTATCATTGGTATCAAGATGCCCTTTACACAAAAGCAATTTTAAAATTTGTTATGCTGAAAGCGCAAGCCCTATCTTGGTTTGACAAGCATGTAATTGATGGCTTTGTTGATGGCTTTGCAAAGAGTCAGGTAATCTTCGCGCATCTAATGAAATGGTTCGATAGATATTTTGTGGACGGTTTAGTTCACCTAACGGTTTTCACGGGTGGAAGAATTGGTCAGCTGACTCGTTCCATTCAATCTGGGAATGTTCAAGCTTACATCTTAACAAGTTTTGTATTCTTGATCCTTTTAATGCTTTATTTGGTCTTTTAAACTATGGTGCACCTGTTATCATATATCGTTTTTATCCCTTTAATAGCAGCAGTGCTGGTATTGCTTACACCGAGGGCCTACAAACACCTATATCGAGTGCTTACTATCTTGGGGCTAGGTCTTACACTTATACTGATCATTTTCGCTATATCTGGATTCGACACCGCTGTTCAAGGCGCTATTAACAGCGAATCTAATCTCCAATTGGTTGAGAAGACTGAATGGTTCTCAATATCTCTAGGGTCGATGGGTAAGTTCTCTGTAGACTACTTTGTAGGAACCGATGGCCTGAATATTGGCATGCTATTGTTAGCGGGTATTGTGCTTCTTATTGGAGCCATTGCCTCTTGGAATATTAAGGATAAGCAGAAGGCATATTTTGGTTTATACCTACTCCTCTCTTCTTCAATATTGGGTTGTTTTGTTGCCTTAGATTTCTTCCTATTCTACCTGTTCTTTGAATTTATGCTCTTACCGATGTACTTTTTGATCGGTATCTGGGGAGGTCCAAGAAAAGAATATGCTGCCCTCAAATTCTTCTTATACACCTTAGTTGGATCGATTCTGATTCTGATCGTTATGATTGGTCTTTATAACTCGGTCTATGACCCTGTGAAAACAGCGATTGAAGCTGGATATGAAGCGAATCAGGTTGAACAAGTTCAACAGTTAGTACAAGACGGTACCATTAAGTCCAATCAAATTGTGAAGTCCTTTAATATGATTCACATGGCTGATGCTGATAACTATATTCCAGGATCTTTTTTACACAAGTCCAGCTTAGCCCAAATCTTCGGACAGCCTGCTCGGTGGATTGCATTCCTAGCTTTATTGATTGGCTTTGCCATAAAATTACCTGCAGTGCCCTTCCACACCTGGCTACCAGATGCACACGTGGAAGCACCTACTCCTATATCTGTCGTATTAGCTGGAATTCTATTGAAAGTGGGCGGATACGGACTCATCCGTACTGCCTTCGTGATGTTCCCAGATAGTGCCTATCACTACTCATGGCTCATCGGCTTCTTTGGCATGTTTGCTATAATTTATGGCGCACTGAATGCCCTAGCCCAAAAAGATTTAAAGAAACTAATCGCCTATAGCTCAGTATCTCATATGGGCTTTGTATTGATGGGACTAGCTGCAATGACAGTTGAGGGAATAAGTGGAGCAATCTACCAGATGTATTCCCATGGCCTCATTTCAGCCATGTTGTTCCTTATTGCAGGTGTTATTTATGATCGAACCCACGATCGGATGATTGAAAATTATGGGGGGTTAGCCTCCAAAATGCCAAAGTATACGGTCTTTGTTGCTATAGCCTTCTTCGCATCACTCGGACTCCCTGGATTCTCTGGGTTTATAGCAGAGTTGATGGTCCTTATTGGATCGTTTAAGTCTTCAGCTGTTCCGGCTTGGATGCCAATTGTAGCCACCACTGGACTGGTTTTGGCTGCTGGCTATTACCTATGGACTATGCAGCGCATGTTCTTTGGTAAATTCTGGGTGAAAGACAAAAACTGGGTAGAATCATTGACAGATTTGAATCCCCGAGAATACTTGATGCTGGTGCCTTTAGTCATCCTAATCTTTGCCTTCGGACTTTACCCGTCATTACTTTTAGACCTCATCAACAATTCAGTTGAGAGTTTAGCTGACCATCTATTCCAGTTTCGTAAATAATGTTGATTAGCCAACTCCAACATACGGGACTCGAAGAAAAACTTGCAAGCACAAGCCAAGACATTTGGGTGCTATTACCAGAAATTACAATTGTCATCACAATTGTGCTGTTAATCGTTTTCGATCTCATCTTTAAGAAGAATAAATCAATAGGGTTGTCAGTGATCGCCTTTGTTGGACTCGCTTACTGTTTTGCCTTGACCATTCAACAATGGCATGAGATCGAAGCTTCAAAAAGCCTCATGTCAGGATTACTCGACATCAATAGACTTTCAATTTTTCTGAAAGGAGGATTTATAATTGGGCTGTCCATTGCATTAATCACTGCCATCAGATCGGATAAAAGGCAAGAAGACTTTTTCAAGAGTAGCGAAATTCTGGTAATGCTCTTTGGCTTATTACTGGGTGCTTCCTTTATGACCATGTCCAGCAATTTGCTGATGATCTACATATCTATTGAAGTCGTATCGATTTGCTCCTATATTCTCACTGGATTAACAAAAGGGAAAAAGAAGGCAGAAGCTGCCATTAAGTACTTGATCTATGGTGCTGTGGCCTCTGCGATTATGCTTTATGGCATGAGTTGGCTCTATGGGTTCACAGGCACCCTGAATCTTACCGATCAATCTTTCGCTTCTGCACTTAACGAGATTCCACAACTACCACTTTCCATTGCTTGTATTATGGTAATGGGTGGTTTCCTTTTCAAACTAGGTGCATTTCCGCTACATATTTGGTCTCCAGATGTATACGAAGCTACACCCACACCAATTGTTGCTGTTTTCTCCGTACTACCGAAATTAGCTGCGCTTACTATCATTTTGAAGTTTGTCAACTTAGTTAATGTACCATCAATCGACTGGGAGTTATGGATTGGTATCCTTGCCATTGCGAGTATGACGGTTGGAAATTTTTCAGCCCTTTGGCAAAAAGACATTAAGCGGATGCTGGCTTACTCATCTATCGCACACGCGGGATTCTTGCTTGTGGGTATTTTGGCATTTAGCAGTTCCGGTAATCAAGCCATGCTCTTTTACGGATCAATTTACCTGATCATGAACTTCGCAGCTTTCTTTCTGGTACAGACGTTCGAAAGACAAACCGGGTCAACCAGTTTTGAATCTATCAAAGGCTTAGGAATAAAAATTCCATTCATCTCATCACTCATATTGATTGTGATGATCTCACTTACAGGCCTTCCTCCTACTGCAGGCTTCAATAGTAAACTTTATATTTTTTCTGCGCTTTGGGAAAGCTACCAAACAGGTGGACATAGTATTTTAATTTGGGTCTTTGTGATCGGTTTATTAAACACCGTGATCGCCTTATTTTATTACTTGAAGCTACCATATCTCCTATTTTTTAAGAAACCTCCACAAGAACTTCAATTGGACAACAAAGAAATAACTGATGGCCTTTTGGGCACTTTATTCGTCTTGCCTTTGTTACTCTTGTTCTTTAGGTCGGATTGGCTTGTAGGCCTAATGAATAGTATTAATTTTGAGCTTTGGATACCATAAATGAGTGAACAAATCAAACACGAATGTGGCATAGCCCATATTCGACTCAGAAAACCGCTTCAATACTATATTGACAAATATGGTTCGGCAACCTACGCGGTAAACAAGCTATACATCATGATGCAAAAGCAGTCCAACCGAGGCCAAGATGGTGTCGGGGTGGCGAACATCAAAGTGGATGTTGAACCTGGGACGCGCTTCATCAGTAGGTATCGTACGATTAATCCACAACCTGTTGCTGAAATCTTTGCCAAAATTGGACGAAAGTTTGACAAGGCTAAAAAGAAACCCGGCTACAATCCTAAGGATGCCGAGTGGATGAAAAAGAACATGGGATTTACCGGTGAACTATGGATGGGGCACCTTAGGTATGGTACCCATGGTAAAAACAGCATCGAAAGCTGCCACCCTTTTTTAAGACAAAATAATTGGAGAAGTAGAAACCTTGTCATGGCAGGAAACTTCAACATGACGAATGTTGATGAGCTTTTTGACCTACTTGTTCAGCTAGGCCAGCATCCTAAAGAAAAAACAGACACCGTAACCGTGATGGAAAAAATCGGTCACTTTGTCGATGAAGAAAACCAACGCATTTTCGATAAGTACCGCAGTAAAAAAGAGAACTTCGAAATCACTCAGAACATCGAAAGTGAAATGAATATTCAGCGTATACTGAAGCGTTCGTTTAAAGATTTTGATGGTGGTTATGCCATGGTCGGCTTACTGGGCCATGGAGCTTCCTTCGTAGTGAGAGATCCAAACGGCATCCGCCCCGCCTTCAAGTATATCGATGACGAAGTGATTGTAGTGGCATCCGAAAAGCAAGCGATCAAAGCGGCTTTCAATGTGAACTACGCAGAAATCACTGATGTAAAGCCTGGCCATGCATTAATCATTCAGAAAAATGCTGAGTGGGAAGAAGTACCAATTATGAAAGTAGGGAAGTTAAAAGCTTGTTCTTTCGAGCGTATATACTTCTCTAGGGGGACAGATCCAGATATTTATAGAGAAAGAAAAGAACTAGGTAGACTCGTGATACCACAGATTCTCAAAGCCATCAATATGGATTTGAAGAATACCGTCTTCTCTTACATACCAAATACTGCAGAGCTATCCTTCTTGGGTATGATGCAGGGCATGGATGAGTACATGCTTAAACGCAGGAAAGAGGTTATTATTGATGGGCAGCCTTCTCTAGAAAACGCAGAAGAATTATTGAGCTTTCAACCTAGAGTTGAAAAATTGGTGATTAAAGATGCTAAGCTTAGAACTTTTATCGCAGCGGATAG
>DLQN01000052.1:0-5951 GCA_002477595.1 Roseivirga sp. UBA7431 | reverse complement strand
CTTAAAATGCTGGATAGATTAGAGCCTAAGAAGATCGTTATCGTTTCTTCAGCGCCTCAAATCAGGTATCCAGATTGTTATGGTATCGATATGTCTAAGATCAAAGAGTTCGTGGCATTTAGAGCAATGCTTGCACTCATAAAGGAAAATTTCAAAGAGAATCTACTCGAAGAAGCTTATCACAAAGCCTTGGCCAATATCAACAATAAGGATCAGGTAAACTGTGTGAAGGAGTTATACGACCAGTTCACATACGAAGAAGTTTCCAATAAGATCACTGAAATTGTCAGACCTGAAGGCTTAAAGGCCGAGCTTGAAGTAGTATATCAAACGGTTGAGAACTTGCATGACGCATGTCCTAAAAACCTTGGAGACTGGTACTTCACTGGTAACTACCCTACCCCCGGTGGAAATCGCGTGGTGAACAAAGCCTTTATCAACTTCATGGAAGGCAAAGAGGTTAGGGCGTACTAATACTGCGCGTACCTAGTATTGAGTACTAAGACTGCCGTCATCCCCTAGAAGGCGGGAATCTCCCAAATCTTATAATCCATACCTTTGCAACGAATTGATATTTGTAGATATTCGATTACATGAAAATCTGCATCGCTCAAACTCGGCCAGTTAAAGGAGATATTGAAGCCAATATCGTAGACCATATTAATTGGATTAACCAAGCTGTAAATCAAAATGCGGATTTCATCATTTTTTCAGAACTCTCATTAACGGGTTATGAACCTGAACTTGCCAAAGAATTAGCCATCGAAATAGGTGACACCAGGCTCAATGGCTTCCAAGAGATCAGTGATGTCAAAGACATTATCATTTGTGTTGGCGTACCCACCAAAGCCAAGAATGGCACTTGTATTAGCTTAGTCATTTTTCAACCTAACAAAGAAAGATCACTTTACTCAAAGCAGTATTTGCACGAAGATGAATTGCCTTATTTCGTACCCGGCCCTCCGAATAGTGGCATCATTGAAGCAAAAGAGCGGATTGCATTGGCCATCTGTCATGAACTTACCATTTCAGAGCATGCTGAAAAGGCTAATAAAAACGGAGCTAAGGTTTACATTGCCAGCGTGGCAAAAACAGTGAATGGCGTAGCTAAAAACAATCCTCGACTAGCACAAATCGCTGAGCAATATCATATTCCAGTTCTGATGTGTAATTGTGTAGGTAAATTCGATGGTAATATCGGTGGTGGTCAATCTGCTGCATGGGACAAGCAGGGGGATTTGAATGAAGCACTGAATAAAGTGTCAACGGGGAATCTGTTCTCGTGTATCTAATTTAAGAATGGCTTGATCAATACCTCCGACACCGGAAATCTTAGTCATTTCTTTACGAAATCTGGAAGTTATTTATACAATTATTTATTAAAAACAAATTACATGTTTTTTTCACTCCTTAATTATATTATATTGATATTAATTAAACACAACTAATTATCAATTATGGAAAATAAATTTTTAAAAACTGGGATTATCATCTGTATTTGTCTCTTAATTTCTACTTGCAACAGACAAGAAGAAGAATTAATACCTCAACAAGGTCTAACCATTGAAGAAGCCACTACTGTTGCCAAGGAGAGTTTCAAGTCAAACCTCCAAAGCATAACGCACAACCTCAATACCAAAGGGTCAAGTTCTGACTCTAATAATAATTCAGATTATACTTCATACGAAATCAATAATTTAAAGAAGCTCACTGACATACAAACAGATAGATATTTGTATTCTGCACTCAATATAAATGACAACTCAAAAAGTCTCACGTTCTCCATGGACGAAGATTCTGGAGACATATACGATGCCTTCGTGACTCAAACAATTACCCCAGACCTAGGAGATTATGTTACCAGTAATATTTTTAGTATCGAAGGAGATCTTCTCTTGAGTTATGATTTTTATAATGACGGTACTCGCAATATTACTTATGTAAGTCCAACAAATAACAGTAGTCGCTCAGGGATTAATGGGTGGTGGAGTAGGTTTGATAGATGTGCAGGACAATTGAATGGGCCAACAGATAGTAATGTGGCCAATATATTTTTTGTAACCATAGCCAATGCTGCCACCTTAGGTTTATACACTCCATTGTCTTTGGTTGTTTGCGCTGGAGTTGCCACCGCTTCATAAGATTTACTTAACTTATTATAAATTGATGAAAAATTTAACCCTTTACCATCTTATCACTCTATTACCGATCATTGTAATTCTAAGCTTTTACGCTTACGAAGCTATTGACACTTTGACCTTCACAGTCTTATTCTTTATTTATGCATTCGTATATCGACCAGTCTTTGACTTTAAGCGATTAAAAGCCTTAGATTTAGTAAATGACAACGACTGGAGAAAATTTATTGGCTTGGGAAAAATCAGGTTTAAATTTTATAGTCAGCTAATGTTTGGGAAAGACTAACAAAGTGTCTTGCAAAAGAAAAGGCTTCCGTCTTTCGATAGAAGCCTTTTCTTAATGTTTTATGCTTTAAACAGAGAAACTCTCTCCACATCCGCAAGTACGCGATGCGTTTGGGTTCACGAATTGAAATCCTTTTCCGTTTAAGCCATCAGAGAAATCAAGTGACGTTCCAAGGAGGTATAACAAGCTTTTTCTGTCTACCAGAATCTTCACTCCTTTGTCCTCGAACACTTCATCTTTTTCATTGATTTCGGCATCGAATTCTAAATCGTACATCAGGCCGGAGCATCCTCCACCTTGTACCGCTACTCTTATATTCTGATTGTCGCCCTTACCTTCTTTGGTTCGGAGTTCAACAATTTTATTTTTTGCTGTATCTGTTACAGTTATCATTATGCTACAGGGTTAAGTACTACACTAAATACTGTAATGGTATTGATGTCTCGACCATAATATAATTTGTCGAGGGCATCATACATGTTGCTTGCCGTAAAATATGAAGTATGCAATTCACTTTCTCCTTTGGCAATCCACTGAATTGTATAAGAGTTGTATTTGTCTTTATAAGACTTTACGTACTCCAACATCTTTCTCAGTGCATCAGGCTTATCAATTCCAATCTCAGAATGAAAAAGAAAAGACTGATTGTGCCTAGGATTGATAGTGATCATATCGAGTTTCATCTTGCCATCTGTGGCAACAAATTCAAAACTCAATTCGCCTCCTACCATACCCAAGTGGCTTTCAATCTTCTTCTGAAGTTTGACGCTCTCTACATGGATATCTGAACCTGCACCAGTCATATTCATTTTAGCAATATTCTATACTCAATTGAATATATTGAGCAACCATTGAAACAGACTACTATTGAAATAAGTTTCCTGTTTCGGGCATAAAGATAAGTAATCATTAGATACTATTACTAATCGTCATTCCCGTATAAAAGGGAATCTCCTCATCGAATTGTGAGATCCTCTCCTGCGCGAGGATGACGTACTTAAAACGCTTAAATAATGAAAAAAATAGAACACATCGGAATAGCAGTCAAAGACCTTGAAATTTCTAATGACTTGTTTGCCAAACTCTTTGGCGAACCTCATTACAAGGTTGAAAGCGTGGAATCAGAAGGGGTTAACACTTCATTTTTTCAAGTAGGACCCAATAAAATTGAACTGCTCGAAGCCTCCAACCCCGATAGCCCGATCGCCAAGTTTCTCGAAAAACGAGGCGAAGGCATTCATCACATCGCTTATGATGTAGCCGATATCCATGCAGAAATGAAACGTCTCGAAGCAGAAGGGTTCACTTTACTTAACACTGAACCCAAGAAAGGTGCAGACAACAAGCTCGTTTGCTTTCTTCACCCAAAGACTACAAATGGGGTATTGATCGAGCTTTGCCAAGAGATTGGATAGCTCAGGGCTAGACGCTTGATACGCTGACCCGCTATTTACTTATTTCTGATGCCCCGATAACTTATTCCCAATTAACTATTTACTAATTTCGCGGCATGGGAAAATTCAGGGGCAAACAAAAGATTTTGGAGCAGGTACTCATAGAAGGTATCGCTGCGGAAGGCAAGTGTATCGCTCGCGTAGACGATCAGGTAGTCTTTATCGAAAAAGTAGCACCTGGTGACGTGGTAGATGTTCGCGTAACGCGTAAGAAATCTAGTTTTATGGAAGCTACCCCCATAAAATTTCATTCCTACTCCAAAGATCGCGCAGAGCCCTTTTGCGAACATTTCGGTACTTGTGGTGGCTGCAAATGGCAACACATTCCTTATAATATTCAGCTTAAATACAAGCACCAGCAAGTAGTTGATAACCTAGAACGAATTGCCAAAGTTGAACTCCCCGAAATCACTCCAATTCTGGCTTCAGAGAATGTTCAGTTCTATAGAAATAAGCTAGAGTATACTTTTAGCAACTGGCGCTGGTTAACGCGTGAAGAAATTGATACGAGTGAAGAGATCGACCGCAGAGGACTGGGCTTCCATGTACCCGGTAGCTTTGATAAGATTCTGGATATTAAAAAATGTTTCCTCCAGCCTGATCCATCAAATAAAATTCGAAATGGTGTAAAGGACTATTGCCGAGAGCATGATATTCCCTTCTACGATATCTCTAAGAAAACCGGGTCATTAAGAAACCTGATCATCCGTAACTCTGTGTTAAATGAGTGGATGGTTGTTGTCCAATTTGCGCTTGACCAAGAACACAACTTTGGCTTGCTAGAGTACATGAAGACAAGTTTTCCTGAAATTACCTCGCTTCAATATGTCATTAACAATAAAGCCAATGAGACCTTCCATGACCTTGAAGTAAAAGTCTATCACGGACAGGCCTATATGACCGAAGAAATGGAAGGCATCCAATTTAGAGTTGGACCAAAGTCGTTCTACCAAACTAATGCCATACAGGCTTATGAACTCTATAAAATAGCACGCTCCTATGCTGGTCTAACTGGTAATGAGGTCGTGTATGACTTGTATACAGGTACAGGCACCATTGCCAATTTCTTAGCCAAAGACGCCAAAAAGGTTATTGGCTTAGAGTATGTTGAAGCGGCCATTGAGGATGCTAAAGTTAATTCCGAAATCAATGGTATTGAGAATACTGAATTCTATGCGGGTGATATGAAAGACTTGCTCAACGATGAGTTTATGGCTACACACGATCGTCCAGATATTATAATTACCGACCCACCGAGAGCCGGAATGCATCAAGACGTTGTCAACATGCTGCTTAAAATTGAGGCTGATAAAATCGTCTATGTAAGCTGTAATCCAGCTACTCAATCACGTGATATCGCCCTACTGGATCCTAAGTACAAGGTAACTCGCGTTCAGCCTGTCGACATGTTTCCTCAAACCCACCATGTGGAGAATGTGATTTTGTTGGAATTGAGAAATTAGTTTTTAGCAAGACCTGTTAAACATGGAATGAATTCTAAGCATGCTCTGTAAGAATTAGCTTAGCACCCTCTTCAAACCGAACGCTTTGCTACATATGTTTATATGTGAAAGGACAGAAAGCAAAACCAATGACTAATTTGTCTTTTAGCTTGTTTTAACGCTTCAGTTTAGTTGATCAAACTCTACTAGACTTATGAAATTTTCGCTAATTTTCTCCACACAAAAAAACTTAACAATGCGTAAACAGCTTCTCACACTTTGGGCACTTCTATTATTCGCCAGCTTTTCGATAGCCCAAGAAAAAAAGCCAATGACTTGGCAAGATATCCCCACTTGGAAATACATGCAAAGCAATAGCTTCAAAGTATCACCCGATGGTCAATGGATTGCGTACGGAATCGTAGCTCTAGAAGCTGATGGAGAAATAATTATCCAGAGGTTATCTGATCCGGATTCTCTAAAAAAGTCTTATCCAATCGGATCAACGAATTTCCCTTCGATAGAATTCAGCGATGACAGCAAATGGATCGCTTTCAAAGAATACCCAAAGTTTGCTGAGCAAAAAGCAAATAAAGGCGCTAAAGGGAAACCACTTAGAGATAAGCTTACC
>DLQN01000065.1 GCA_002477595.1 Roseivirga sp. UBA7431 | reverse complement strand
GGGAAAGAAGACGAAGGGATTTAATCGACTCAAAACTTCAAACTGAAGACTGTACCTTCAGGATTAGTTAAAACAGTAATATCCCCTTTATGAGCCTTCATTATCTGCTTAGAGAGGCTTAAGCCAATGCCATTTCCTTGTTTTTTAGTAGTAAAAAAGGGCACGAAGATCTCATTGATAATGTCATCGGAAATACCAGAACCTTTGTCAGAAACCTCCAAGTAAGTATGCTCTTCTAGTTGCCGAAAAGTGATATCAATTCGGGCGCTAGCTACTGTAATTGCTGTTCCATTCGGCTTCTATGGTACGAAAGAATGGCTCAACTCATTTGTTTATCAGGTTGAAGTAAGTCCTCTCGTATTTGTGAGTGCTTTTTTCTTAACCATTTTAATTGCATCGATATCGATTGGCTATAGAGCCTATTCAGCTGCCACCAAAAACCCAGTGAAAGCTCTCCGCTACGAGTAAAAGTGTACTATAACTAACCAAACGATGTACGGAAACCGTACACTTATTATAGTTCAAAATCGTACATACCTAAATATACTGCTGATTACCAGGTGTTTAAAAATTGTGGCACAGGCATTGCAAACTACCAAGCAGGTCAGTAAGAATTTTAAAACATTACAATCATGAATAGCCCGAAAGTCAACAAAACAAACAGCAGCAACAGCCCAAAGGTCAGAAATTTGAGCGCAATCATAGCAGTAATGCTAGCAGCCGTTACCCTTTTCCAAGCTGGAAATCTTAAGTCAAATGACTTGAGTAACAAAGAGGTCTCTACAATGGAAGCAGAATTAATTGCTGACATTGATCAATTCTTTGCCGATGAAGATTTCATACTTGAAGAAGAGATCTACATGGAAATGGAAGAAGAAGCAGAAGAAGTAAACATCTTCGATGCTGACAACAACATTTTCGCTTCAGGTAATCCAGCAAACGATATTGAATTAAGAAAACTAGTAAATCAAGCTGATTACATAAGCAGCTTCGGCAGTGAGAAATATTATAGACTCTCTAAGTAAGGGAAACTACAATACATGATTAGGGTTAATTTTGGATGTAAAGCCGGTCGTCAGATCGGCTTTCTTTTTTTGTATTAATCTGAAATATCAAAGAGGTCTTGAGTCGGCCATGACTTGACCATTTTAATACCCTCTCTTATTGCCCAACGGCTTGTCCCAGGGAAGCTTCCTCTACGCGGTGTGGTATTAGAAATAATGACCCAGGAGTACCCATTTATATCTCTTGTAAGCAGGGCAGAAGTTCCCGAAAGTGTTCCTGTCCTCCACCAATGCTGACCTTTTACACTTCTCCAGCCTAACGGGTGTTGCACACCACCTACACCATTGACCATCTTGTCAATAAGGTCTGCACTTAGTATATCTTTATGACGCTTTGAATAACCATCTACTAGTACAAGAACCCTCATTAAATCAACCCCTGTAGCTAACCAACCACCTGCTGGGCCAAGCATTTCAATGTCATCAGCACCATATGGCTTATAGACTTTCTTACCTGAGCCATTGAAGGCCAGTTGCTCATTATCTACACTGTAGTCATAGTATTTTACTTCATTCTTTACCCTATCTTTTTCAAAGCTTCCTGCTATACGCATTTTATTGATCCCATTAGGCTCAAGAATCTCATCTTGCACCCAATCCTCATAGTCATCACCAGTCACTTCCTCAATTACTCTCCCCAAAAGTGAGTAACCAAAGTTTGAATAATTAAACCTTGTTCCAGGCCTATATGGTAGGTGCCTTGAAATAACGAACTTGATCACATCATCAAATTCAATTGGATAACTTACGTCATCCATTTTGTGAATCTTGTGAGGAATGAACATTGGGTCGCCATAAGTGATAAGGCTCCACCCAGCCGTATGATTTAAAAGATGCTTGACTTTAATGCGATAAACATTCTTGTTAGAGATATTACTGTAAAGTTTACCATTGAGAATCCCCTCTTCTCCAAAGACATAATCATCTAGGCCGATTTTACCTTCATCAACAAGTTTTAAGACAGCAATCGCTGTGATTAATTTCGAAACTGATCCAATTCGGAAGAGGTGGTAAGGTTCTACTTTTTCCTTCTTTTCTTTATCAGAATAGCCGAATCCTTTGGCATAGACCAGCTTTTCATTCTTGACCAAAGCTACAGAAGCTCCAGTAAGTCGCAGGCTACGCATAGCCCGTTCTACCATTGAGTCGATGGGTTGAAATGCTGGTAAATCAGACATCTCATTGGTGAGTGACAATCGGTCTGCCGTTGCTTCAGCAATTAATAACTCTTCGTTAACTTGTTCTCCTTTATCTACTCCCGTAAACGATAAAAGAACTACCAAGAAGCATAAGACCGTGATTAGCCTTGTTCGAATCTGCATTGTTATATTTTGACCTACCTAATTAGACTACAAGTATAAGCATTTGATAACAAAAAGCCGTCTCGACAGGTCGGGACGGCTTCTGAGGTTGATTAACACTCTACTGATTAATTAACGTCATTCAAATTCCAGTCATAGTCCATATAACGCACTTTAGCATTACCACCAATCTGAACTTCTGTGTATTTGTTCAAAAACTGAATGAGGGACTGACCTTCTTTAAAATCTCCTTCAAACCATGAAAAGATTTTCGATATTTCAACTTGCTGAGAACTGATTTTGTTTCGTGACCTGTCATTTAAAAAGATTCGTGTTTGTTCATCCAGCTGTAGGTCAAGCTTTTCAGCTGTATATGCTTCCGCTCTTAATACCGGGCAAGACATAGATGCGCAGTTTACTGCAAAGTGAATTCGAGGCTCTTGAAAATCCTTCCTCAAAATTTTATGTTCAATGCGATCAAGGCTAAAATCTTCCCCTCCAATTTGAAACCATTCTTTGGTCCAAACACTTCTGACGGTAGGAATAGAAATTGTAGGGTTAAGATCTTTAATACTTTCTACTGGATAATTATCAACGATCAGTTTAACCGTAAATACATTATAGGCATTGATCCAGTAAGCGATTTTCTCATTGTCATTCCACGCTTCTGCCGGTGGATTCTCACTCAAATAATTAGCATAGGCATTCAATTCAGACTTATCAGAAATAAATCCTTTGTAATCCACTAGTCCGTTAGGTCGAACATGCTTCGCTAAAATCTTGGTCCAAGCTTGATGGCTTGGAGGTTCGGTAGCATTTCCAGCAAAGGTGTTATTCGCATTGGAACATCCTAAAACAAGTAGGAAGCTCAAGATGATCATACTATTGAATCTTGTTCTCATGGTATCAACGTTTGCTTCAATAAAACCTTAGCCAAATAGAAAAAGTTGCAGACCATTATAAAAGTCTGCTAGTTGACTTATGAGCAGTTACTTTTTAAAAATCAAAGCTCAAACCAAGGGTATAGTTTCTTCCCATAGTTGTAAAGCCAACAACCCCTACAAACTCTTCATCAAAGATGTTATTCACCGAACCATAGGCAGTTAACTTCCTAGATAAGAATTGCTTCCTTAAAGCTATGTCCACCAGGTTATAGCTATCTAGCATATCGCTTGAAAAGGGTGATATTCTTCTTTCTCCCGTATGGTTATATCGAATGTTAATGGAGGATGCTTCAATTGGCGTAAATAGCAATCCGAAGCCATATTTCTCCTTAGGGATTCTTGAAAACAGTGCGTCATTGTTTGTCGCAAGCTTTGAGTAATTAGCCGTAAAAGTTACTTTTTCAGTTACTGCCCAAGTGACATCCGTTTCAATTCCTTGTACCTCTCTGCGGGTATCTAAATTAATGTAACTACCACCAATAAAGTTGCCTACGTTATCAAAAGTAGACAGGAAGTCGATTGCATTGTCCTCATCGCGTCTGAAGAAAGCAAAGTTATAAGTCAAACCCCTCTTAGTGTATAGCGCTGTTCCAAACTCATAACTATTTGTCTTTTCAGGTGCCAGATTCTTATTACCAAAGAAAGGCGAGTTGATCTGGAAAAGGGAAGGCGTATTGTATGCATTTGAAATTGACATAAATGGTTTCAACTCAATATTATTCCCCAAATCGATTAACCAAGACGGATTGACGGTTGTCATCAATTGATTTTCATAATCGCTGTGTGTATTGAGTCTTAATCCAACATGAAAATTCAAGCCCTGATCACTTTCAAAAACGAAAGAGGCATAGGGGTCGACAATCGTAAAGTCTCCTTCTTGATTCTCAGAATTGTCTTTTAACCTCTGAACATTTACGCCAAAAAGTGCTTTTACACGCTCTGAAATCTCAAACTCGTTGGTCTGATCAATTTGAAGATTCTCTCCTTTAAAGGTTGACGGGAAGGCACTTTGGAATACTCGCTCATTGTCAATGTAACTTACATTCAATACCGATTTTCCATTCTTGAATTTCAACTCAGGTCTGACTCCAATTCTCAACTGCTGATTGTCAGAAAAAGCATTCAACTCATCGGTAAATGAGAAGGCATCAATATCGGCTTTGAAATCGTCAAAAGCTATGGTGAAATCAATATCGAATTGATCATTAGCCTTATAGCCTCCTTTGAATAATACGTTGGTCTTAGTAAAGCCATCGTCATCAAAACCAGCGGCTGGATCATTTTGCGCTGCAGCCGAAAAGCCATCGTAAGAGATTCTATTGAAGGAAAGACCGTAGTTAAAATCGTTATTGGTTCCATTCAAGTTGGCGTTGATACCAAAGGCTCCAAAAGACCCACCATTCAGATCGATACTTCCCTGAATTTTTTCAGCTTGGTTTTCTCTCAATGTAATATTGATCACACCAGCCGCAGCATTGCTTCCATAAAGTGCACTTAAACCACCTTTCAATACTTCAATGGATTCTACTTGTTTAACGGGCAAATACCTCAAATCATAAAATAGGCTAATGCCTGTTGGGTCGTTCATTGGCACACCATCAATCAAGACAAGGGTGTACTTGCTTCGTGCCCCTCGCACATAATACTCCATGTTAGCACCTGGTGCACCGAAATTACCATCTGTCTGTAAGGCAGGAACTTCATTTAATAAATCTGCCACCGTCTTGCCGGGTGATTTGTCAATAAACTCTCTGGTTATCTTATAAATCGTCTTCCCAGATTTTTCGATAGGTGTTCTAAAACGTGTCCCTGTAACAACGAATTCTCCTAAGTCCGTTGTGTCTTTTTTCTCTTGTGCATGGGAAGTAAAAACCATGCTTAACAATACCAATAGTATTGTTCCCCTCATTCCAATTTTTGTCATGTCGTTTTTAAGTAGCTAATAAGTAGTGTTAGTGAATTGAATTTTTTGTCTGTGCCGGACACTTTCCAAGTTGGATCTTTAGGTGTTCCCAAAACCTCAACCTGACAGTCTGATTTAATGTGTTGTTGAATTCTATTGATGGCATTTTTCGTCCATTTAACCAGGACAGGTTCTCCAATTACCTCAATGATGAAATCATGACCTTCGAGGTTTTTGCTAAACTTCCCTTTCAGGTAGTCGAAAGTGAGCGCTTCCGAACCAAAAGCTTTCTCCAATGATCCACTGAGAATCAATTCTTCTGGTAAACCCAACGCCACTTTTTTATCAGGCATGACCAACCACATATTATCACAGCTTTCAATCGCTATATCAATTTCATGTGTTGAGATAAGAATCGTTTTACCCGTTTTCTTAGTGAGGTCTTGGAGTAGGTGGAAGATTTCAATTCGATTTGGCGAATCTAAATGAGCAGTTGGCTCATCGAGCACAATGATTTCAGTGTCCTGCACTAAAGCCCGAGCGATCATTACTTTTTGCCTTTCTCCATCGCTTAGTTCTCCGATGTGCCGATCGGCAAATTGAAGTGAGCCCGTCACCTCCATTGCCCATTGAATTAAGGCTTTGTCTGAGTCATTTAATGCGCCCATCCAACTGGTATAGGGAAAGCGACCTAATGAAACTAAAGCATAAACTGTGAGGTTACCTGGTGCAATACGATCGGTCAAAACGAGACTTAATGTCTTTGCCATTTCCTTGGCATTGATCTCAGTTATTGATTTGTCATGGATCTGAACTTCTCCAGCTAATGGTTTCTGAATCCCTGCTAATGACCTTATTAATGTCGATTTACCGGACCCATTTGGGCCGAGTAAACATGTAAGTTCTCCTTTCCTAAGATTGAGATCAAGTTCCTTTAGCACCTCCTTATTCTTATAACCTACTGTGAGATTTTTACTTGTTAATATGGTTTTTGATAAACTCAATGAATAGTGAATAATTAGTAGTTAAGAACTCTTCATTTTAAAAAGAAGCTTTAAGGTTTCTGCGTTTGACAATAATCCAAATCACAATTGGCGAACCAATCATTGCGGTTATGGCGTTCACTGGGAGAACAGTATTGCTTCCTGGGACTTGAGAGATGATATCACAAACTAACATCAGGATAGCGCCAACAAGCACACAACTTGGAATCAGAATTCGATGATCTGAGGTATTCAGAAAGCTTCGGGTTAAATGAGGCACTGCGATTCCTACGAACCCAATTGGCCCACAAAAACCCGTGATCGCCCCAGCCAGAATACTCGTAACACCAATAATCGCAAAGCGAGACTTACGAATATTCAAACCCATGCTTTGTGCATAGTCCTCTCCTAGCAACAAGGCATTCAGTGTTTTACTTAAGGCAAAAGTCATCAAAACACCCAAGCTAACAATCAGCCCTAACACTTGGAGCTGACTTGTGGTGACACCTCCTAGGCTGCCGAAGGTCCAAAGAATATATTCTTGCATTTGCTCTGGATTGCTGAAGAATTGCCAAATACTGACGATGGCTATCGTGATGTTGGCTACCATGATGCCAACGATAAGCATTACTACATTATCTCTAATCCGATAGGAGATTGCTAGAATGGCTAGGAGTACCAAAGCGGCACCGATAGAAGCTGCAATTACAATTAACCAACTACCTCCAATGCCAAGCGAACGAATGGTAAAGGCCGTGGTTGCACTACCAGCAGCTAACATAACAGCAGCTACTCCCAAACTTGCTCCTGCAGTAATGCCTAATACTGAAGGACCTGCCAATGGGTTTCTAAAAAGGGTTTGCATCTGCAGACCCCCTACTGATAAAGCCGCACCAACTAACACTGCTGTGATGGTTCTTGGTAATCTTATTTTTAACACAATTGCCTGCCAAGCCTCATTGTTAACAGCTCCACCGACAAGTATCTTAGCCACATCTGCTATGGGGATACGCACTGATCCTAGGCCTAAGTCAAGTAGCATCAAAACGACAACAGCCAGAATTAGGATGACTAATAACCTCCATTTATTCGAGCCTTGGCTTGAGCGATTCAATATGGTCTGAGAAGTGCTCAATTAACTATTTCAATCGGTTATAGTAGACCAGCTTGTGATTGGGAACTAGGTCAGGATGAAAAATTTTGATATTATCCTTAAGTACAATGTGAGGGTTGACAACAGCTGATTCATAGTAATCATTACCTCCACCTTCGGTATATGTGCCGTAGATGTTATAGATATTTCCGTTTTTGAATGACTTGAAATCGGCATAGCGGCTATCGGCCTGAAGAATCTCATCTAGCGTCTTAGCCGTACTCGGCACCATCCAAAAATCAGCTTTAAGACCTTCGGCATACACGGTTTCAAAATCGAGCCTCAGGCTACCCGTATTCTCACTATCTTTCCAGGGGTAATCTACTTTTGCTAAGTCCAATAAGTAGTAAGCAAAGCTTTTTCCACCTGCTACAAACCAAGCATCTCCTTGGGCAATTCCTGTAATCGCTGATGGGCCTTTTCCTACTTTCTGTTGCACCATAGAAAGCACCTCATTGAACTCTGTCTCCATTACTCCGAAACGCTCATTCACTAGTGCTTCCTTATTAAGTAAGGCGGCCAATAACTTCATCCATTCGGCTCGTCCTAGTAGGGTTTTTTCTTGCCAATCAGCATTAAGGAGAACAGGAATTCCTGCATTTTCTAATTCTTGATAACTGTCGTTTTGTGAATTAGGAAAACCAACTCCAAGGAGGAGTTCAATGCCTTCG
>DLQN01000091.1 GCA_002477595.1 Roseivirga sp. UBA7431 | reverse complement strand
GTTGCAGCACATAATTCACTCTGCACAGGGCATATTTTGCAGTTTGGTACAGAGAACCAAAAACAAAAGTGGTTGCCAAAGTTGGCCACAGCTGAATGGATTGGTGCTTGGGGTTTAACTGAACCAAATACTGGTTCAGACGCTGGTAACATGAGAACTACTGCAAAAAAAGATGGAGACCATTGGGTGATTAACGGTACAAAAAACTGGATTACTCATGGCAAATCAGGAGATGTCGCTGTAGTAATTGTCAGAACTGGCGAAACAGGAGACTCTCATGGAATGACTGCTTTCGTAGTAGAGCGTGGTACTCCAGGTTTTAAAGCTGGGAAAAAGGAAGATAAACTAGGCATGCGCTCTTCAGAGACCGCTGAGATGATTTTTGAAGACTGCAGGATACCAGAAGAAAATATGCTGGGCAAAGTAGGCGAAGGCTTTATTCAGTCCATGAAGGTCTTAGATGGAGGTAGAATATCTATCGCAGCCTTAAGCCTTGGTATTGCTGAAGGTGCATTCGATGAGTCACTAAAGTATGCGCAAGAGAGAGAGCAGTTCAATCAGCCTATCTTCAATTTTCAAGCTATTTCTTTCAAATTAGCCGATATGGCGACTAAAATTGAAGCAGCTAAATTATTGACGCATCAAGCAGCTCAGATGAAGAATGAAGGAAAGCCAATGACTAAGGAATCTGCAATGGCTAAGTATCATGCATCAGAATGTGCTGTGGAATGTGCAACTGAAGCAGTACAGATTTTCGGTGGATATGGCTATACTAAGGATTACCCGGTAGAGAAATACTATCGCGATGCCAAGTTATGTACGATCGGAGAGGGTACTTCTGAGATTCAAAAGCTGGTAATTGCTCGTCAAATTTTAAAATAACCTAAAGTCGCTTATTCTTTCTTTTTCAGATGGTTATTGTATTTCCGAAAAGGTTGTACATTTGCCCTCCGAATTGAGAGGAGGTGTATAATATATTATGATAATCATTAATGTAAAAGAAAACGAGTCAATTGATAAAGCCCTAAAGCGTTTCAAGAAGAAATTCGAGAAAACTGGAGTACTAAAAGAGCTTAGATCAAGAACTGCGTACGAGAAGCCTTCTATTAGTAATAGAGCTATGAAAATTAAGGCGGCCTACAAGCAAAAGATGTTCGCCAAAGATAACTACTAAGGCATTCTTTTTTGCCTTAAAATTACTATGTTAGTACTGTGCGAAATGCGCAGTGCTAACATGGTTAATTCCTTCATAAAATACATATCATTCGAGAAACGTTACAGTAAGCACACTGTGATCTCATACCAAAACGATCTCGGACAATTTCAATCCTTTATTTACCACAAGTTTCAAGCTGATCAATTGGCACATGCCACTCAGTTAATGATTCGTTCATGGGTGTTATCCCTTATGGATGATTCCATTTCAGCGAGGACTGTAAACCGTAAGATTGCGAGCTTAAGATCTTTCTATAAGTTTTTGCTCAAGCGGGAAGTCATTACAAAAGACCCTACGTCAAAAATTCGATCGCTTAAGACCAGCAAGGAGCTACCTAGTTTTGCTGATGAGACAGAATTCTCTGTTTTTTTAGATCATGTGAATTTCCCTGACTCCTTCGAAGGAAGAAGAGATCAACTAATCTTAGAAATGCTTTATGGAACCGGCATTCGATTGGCCGAACTTCTAGGGCTTAAAGTTTCGGATATCAATGAGAGTCAGTCGACCATCAAAGTTTTAGGCAAGCGGAACAAAGAAAGAATTATTCCAATTTCTACATCGTTGTATAATCTGACGAAAAGTTATGTGCAAGAAAAAAATCATGTCTATTCTCATGACCATAACTCATATTTAATCGTTAGTAAGGATGGAGGACAGGCATATCCTATGTTAATTTATAGAACAGTTAAGAAATATTTAAACAACGTTTCGTCATTAGACAAAAAGAGTCCCCATGCCCTGCGTCATACATTTGCGACACACCTTTTGAATAAAGGTGCTGACTTAAATGCAGTGAAAGATTTGTTAGGGCACAGTAGTTTAGCAGCTACGCAAGTATACACGCACAATTCATTAGAAAAATTGAAGTCTATTTTTGATCAGGCTCACCCTAAAGCATAAGTTTAACCCTTTAAATTTTAGAATTATGAAAGTACAAATTCAGTCAATCCATTTTGATGCAGACGAAAAGCTCATCGACTTTATTCAAAAGAAGTTAGACAAGTTGGATACCTATTATGATAGGACTATTGATGCTGAAGTAATCCTTAAACTCAATAACGAGGGTATTGAGAATAAGACGGTAGAAATCAAGCTCAATGTACCAGGAGGGCAGCTATTTGCTAATAAAACTAATGGTTCTTTTGAGGCAGCAAGTGATCACTGTGTTGAGGCACTAAGGAGGCAGATCAAAAAGCACAAAGAGAAAGTAGTATCACACTAAATAAAAAAGGCCTCGAAAGAGGCCTTTTTTATTTACAGGTTAAATGCCTGTTTTACTTTATCTACGTAGTCAAGTTTTTCCCAAGTGAACAGTTCAACTTGGAACTTCTGTGGTTGACCGCTAGAATTTATAAATGTCTTACTTACAGTCTCATTTTTCCTACCCATATGTCCATATGCAGCAGTTTCCGTATACATAGGGTTTCTAAGTTTTAGGCGACTTTCGATTGCAAATGGTCTCATATCAAAAACTTCAGAGACTTTTTTAGCAATCTCTCCATCACTCATATCAACCTTGGCAGTACCATAAGTATCAATAAAAATCCCCATCGGCTCAACGACACCAATGGCATATGATACTTGTACTAACACTTCGTCAGCAACGCCAGCTGCTACTAGATTCTTAGCGATATGGCGCGTAGCATAAGCCGCAGAACGGTCAACTTTAGAAGGGTCTTTTCCAGAGAAAGCACCACCACCATGTGCACCTTTACCACCGTATGTGTCTACGATAATCTTACGGCCAGTCAAACCAGTATCTCCATGAGGACCACCAATTACGAACTTTCCGGTTGGGTTGATATGGTACTTGATTTGGTCATTGAACAACGCTTGAATATTTGCAGGGAGTTGCGCTTTTACTCTAGGGATAAGAATTTTCACAATATCCTCTCTGATTTTCGCAAGCATTGCATCATCAGCATCAAAATCATCATGTTGAGTTGACACTACAATAGCCTCAATTCTTTGAGGAGTGTTATCATCAGAATATTCAATGGTTACTTGAGACTTTGCGTCAGGTCTCAAATATGATATGTCTGTATTCTCTCTTCTGAGTTCAGCGAGTACCTGAAGAATTTTGTGAGAAAGGTCTAATGCCAAAGGCATGTAGTTCTCAGTTTCTTTTGAAGCATAACCAAACATCATGCCTTGATCGCCAGCGCCTTGCTCTTCTTTTGAGGCCCTGTCTACACCTCTATTAATATCATCAGATTGTTCGTGGATTGCAGAAAGCACACCACAAGATTTGCTATCGAATTGATATTCTGCTTTTGTGTAACCTATACGATGAATTGTTTCTCTTGCAATTCTTTGTACATCTAGGTATGTATTTGATTTAACCTCGCCAGCCAATATCACTTGTCCTGTAGTGACTAGCGTTTCACAAGCAACCTTAGATTCAGGATCAAAAGCTAAAAAATTATCAATAAGAGCATCTGATATTTGGTCAGCTACCTTGTCTGGGTGACCTTCTGAAACAGATTCTGATGTAAATAAGTAAGCCATATGTCTAATATTATGAGGGTGCAAAAATAGAGTTCTGTAGCGAATAAAGAAAACTTATTTTCTAGGAGTCTAATTTCCGTAGAGCAGGAAAATTGTTGGGACCTTGTTCAATGCAATATCACCAACTTTCCATTTCCCAATGGACTTGGTAATAACTAGTTCTTTTTCTCCCGTTATATCACGAGCAATGCATAAGAAAGTATCTTTTCGGGCTACTTTGAGGATATCTACAAGAAGTTGTTCATTACGATATGGTGTATCCATGAAGATCTGTGTTTGATCTTTTTCTTTGGACTCTTTTTCGAGGCCCTTAATCCTTTGCTGACGGTCTTTTTTATCAATGGGTAGGTAACCGTGGAAAGCAAATGACTGACCATTGAAACCACTAGCCATTAAGGCCATGAGTATGGAGGAAGGGCCGACAATTGGAATGCACTTAATATTGAATTGATGTGCCATGTGAACTAGTCTAGCCCCAGGGTCAGCAATTCCAGGGCAACCAGATTCGGAGATAATTCCAGCATTTTCACCTTCAAGAATAGGCTGGATTAAATCTATGCAGTCTTCAATAGAGGTGTTTTTATCCAACGTTTCGAACCGTAAATCGTCAATGACTAAGCCAAGCTTCAAAGAGCTGATGTACCTTCTAGCGGTCCTGATACTTTCCACTAGGAAGAAATCGCAAGCCAGAATAGCATTCTTTACTTGAGCAGGAATCACTTCTTCTTGTGTATTCTCCGAGATGACGTTTGGAATGATATATACTTTGCCTGAGCTCATTTAGGATAGAAATTCACTTGCTTTTTCGTAAAACTCACTTGGTTTTTCTGCGTGTAGCCAATGACCAGCTCCTTCCACAGTGTCTACCCTGCTATTTGGGAAAACAGAATGGATGAGGTTAAAGTCATCATTAAGAATGTAATCGGAATTACCCCCTCTTAAGAAAAGAGTCTCATTCATGATAATAGCATTTTGATTTAAACCCTTTCCTACTTCTTCTATACTGGAAGAAATAGCATCTAAGTTCATTTTCCATTTGAAGCCATCAGCTTCTCGACTTAGGTTTTTGAGGAGAAACTGCCTTGTACCAAAGTCTGGAACCAATCCACTTAGAATATCATCGGCCTCTTTCCTTGAGGAGATTTTCTCAATAGGTACCGAATAAAATGCCTTGATAATTTGTGTATGGTGTACAGGATAAAACTTTGGACCAATATCGGCAATAAGCAGTTTTTCAACTTTTTCAGAATACTTTCTGGCGAACTCCATGGCCGTTTTTCCACCCATAGAATGCCCAATAATATGCGCTTTCTCTAGTTTCATTTCCCCCATAAATAGGCTTAGGTCTTCTGACATTACATCATAGGAAAATTCATCACTATGAAATGATTGACCGTGATTTCTTTGATCGACCAGATACACTTTGAAAGTTTTGCCAAACTTTTTGCCTAGTGTTACCCAATTGTCTAGGGATCCAAAGAGGCCGTGAAGTATGATGAGCGGTTGACCTTCACCGAGGGTTTTATAGTTTAATAGCATCTATTTTAATTCGCGTAAATATAGTTGAATGGTATTTTCCAAGCCAAGATAAAGCGCATCGCAGAACAATGCGTGACCAATGCTTACTTCATCTAAATTGGGTAATTCTTGTTTTAGGAACTTCAGGTTTGTCAAATCTAGGTCATGACCAGCATTTATGCCTAAGCCTAGAGAATACGCTCGTTCAGCAGCCTGTTTGTATGATAAAACGGCTTTGGATGGATTGCCCCTATATCCAGTGGCGTACATTTCTGTATATAGCTCTATTCTATCAGCACCTACTTTCGAAGCGCCCTCAATAATATCCATATTGGGTTCGACAAAAATTGATGTACGAATGCCCATAGATTTAATCTTATCAATAATTTTTGATAGCTTCTTTTCGTGTTTTATAGTATCCCAACCAGCGTTTGAAGTCAGTACATGAGGAGGGTCTGGTACAAGCGTAGCTTGTTCAGGCCTCACTTCCTCCAAGATTCTTAAGAACCTATCATCAGGATAACCTTCAATGTTAAATTCAGTCGTCACAACTTCCTTCAAGTCATATACATCTTTGGTAGTAATGTGTCTTTCATCAGGTCTAGGATGAATTGTGATTCCTTCGGCACCAAAACGCTCCGCATCTTTCGCTACCTGAACTACATTTGGATTGTCTCCTCCCCTGGCATTTCGTAGCGTGGCTACTTTGTTAATGTTAACACTCAGTCTAGTCATTCAAATTTCCTTTATTGCATAACTTTGTGTGCAAGTTAATGATTAAAAAAATCGAAATTATTTGAGATGAGCTTAAAACAACAAATCGAAACAGATATTAAAACAGCCATGTTGGCCAGACAAAAAGCTGAACTGCAAGCACTGAGAGCTATCAAGTCTATGATCTTATTGGCAGAAACCGAGAAGGGGAATGATGGCTCTGTTTCTGCTGAAGCAGAACTTAAGTTGTTGATGAAAGCCGTTAAGCAAAGGAAAGACTCAGCTCAGATATATAAGGACCAAGGACGAGAAGATTTACTAACGGTAGAGTTAGCTGAAATCGCTGTGATTGAGAAGTACCTTCCAAAGCAGGTGTCAGAAGAGGAAATTAGAACTGAATTAGAAAAAATCGTGGCTCAAGTAGGAGCAGCAGGCCCCCAAGACATGGGTAAGGTAATGGGTCTGGCTTCAAAGGCCTTGGCTGGTAAAGCTGATGGAAAAACTATTTCTGGTATCGTTAAATCCATTTTGGTCGGATAGTTGAAAACGCTAGATATCATATTGATTATTCCTTTGGTTTTTGGCGCTGTCATGGGATACAAGAAGGGCTTGTTGTTAGAGATTTTCGGCATACTAGCTTTTGTGCTTGCCATTATAGGAGGCTTCAAATTAATGGAGCTAGGGATGACTTATTTGTCTGAATACTTCGATGGAATTGATCACCTGCTACCTTTCATATCGTTTTTAGTCATTTTTATTGCCATCATTCTCTTAGTTAATCTGTTTGGGAAGCTTGTAAAGAAAATGGTGGACATGACTTTGCTCGGTGGTGTAGATAAGTTTGCTGGAGCAATTGTGGGGATTGTCAAATGGGCCATTGGCTTGAGCATTATCCTCTGGTTAACCAACAACTTTGGAATAGAATTACCTGGTCAGGACGAAGAATTGGTCCTTTATCCTTTTCTAGCCGAATTAGGGCCTAGCCTTATAACTGCTCTCGATGTCGTACTTCCTTTTGCTGAAGACATGCTTGAATCCATCAAAGAGTTAATATCCCCAGTTTGATTTTACTACTCGATAACTACGATTCCTTCACTTATAACCTAGTGGATTATTTTGGTCAACTAGGTATTGATTGCAAGGTTTTTAGGAATGACAGCTCAATCGAGGATATTCAATCTTTTGACTATCGTGGCGTTGTGTTATCTCCGGGCCCTGAAAACCCGAAACGTGCTGGTAACTTATTACAAGTCGTAGAGACTTATTTAGGGAAGTGCCCAATGCTAGGGATTTGTCTTGGTCATCAAGCAATTGCCGAATTCTTAGGTGGAGAATTGGTTAAAGCCAATTACCCAATGCATGGAAAAGTCTCAAGAATTATAACGAGTGGGGGGCACGCTTTTAATGAGTTACCCGCCCAATTTGACGTGGTGCGTTATCATTCGTTGATCGTTCAAAACCTTCCCAAAAACCTTAAGGCAACTGCATTTACAGAATTAGAAGAGTTAATGGCCTTCGAAAGTGAGCCAACACTGATGGCTTGGGGCCTTCAGTTTCACCCAGAGGCAGTATTAACACAATATGGCTTAGATATGCTTAGAAATTGGGTGACATTTTATAATATTGTTTAACTCAGTACAGTAGACGTTAAGAACTAAAAGGCTTCGGGCATCGTTTTACGTTTAAGCTTTATGAAAATGGTAGCAGCAGAATTAATAAATCATATGATTCCTCCTTTGAAACCATCAGATGATGGCAACAAAGCTATTGTATGGATGGAAGAACTGCGGACAAACCAGTTGCCAGTTATAGAAAAGGGTAAGTTTCTTGGTTTCATTACCGAAGAAATTATTCTTGAAGAGAATGATCCCAAAAGGCTGATTCGTGATTTCGAACTCGAAGGTGAAGAGTGCTTTGTCATGGAACACCAGCATTTTTACGATGTTATAAAGGCAGCTACGGAATATGAATACCAGATGGTAGCCGTTTTATCTGAGTCTGGAGTTTTTGAAGGAGTCATTGCTATTGAGGATACGATCAATGCTTTTGCAGAATCTACAGCCGTTCAAGAACCAGGCGCTATTTTAGTGCTTTTGATGAACCAAAGAGATTACTCATTAGCTGAAATTAGCAGATTGATTGAAGCTGAAAATGCACGTGTCCTCAGCAGCACAATTAATTCTGATCCTAAGGACATGTCTTTGCTTAGGGTGACCCTAAAGTTGAATATGACTGAGATTTCACATATCACAGCTTCTTTGGAAAGATTCGGATATAGAATAATTGGACGCTTTCAGGAAGAAGAAATTAAGTCAAATGATCAGGAAAGATTTGATCTTTTGATGCGTTACCTCAATATTTAGCTTTTTTATGAGAATCGCATTACACGGTAAAAGTACAGGCCCAGAGGCCCAGAGCTGTATTAGTGATGTCTTCGAACTTCTGAAGAAACATAATATAGAAGCGGCTATCTCAAGAAGTTATCAGGCGGATTTAAAGATCAAGGGCTTGGATTCAGGCCACTTGAGTACTTTCCAACTCGGTGACGACCTTTCTTCATTCGACTTTATTTTTAGCCTAGGTGGTGATGGAACCATACTTGATACTATTACATATACGAGTAAAGCAGAAGTTCCTATAATCGGGATAAACCTAGGTCGATTAGGTTTTTTGGCTACAACACCGAGAAACGAAATTGAGGATATATTTGATAAGCTATTAGCCGATGAATTAAGTATTGAATCAAGGTCGCTAATCCATGTAGATTCAAACCAGGGGTTATTTGATCCATATAACTTTGGGCTTAATGAATTGACAATCGTCAAAAAGGAAACATCTTCGATGATAGTAGTGCATACGTATGTCGATGGAGATTATCTGAATTCTTATTGGGCAGATGGGCTTATTGTAGCGACACCCACAGGCTCAACTGGTTATTCTTTAAGTTGCGGAGGTCCACTGGTTCATCCGAGCATGAAGAACTTTATCATAACCCCAGTAAGCCCCCATAACTTAAACGTTCGTCCAATTATCGTTTCAGATAAGAGCGTTATTACTTTTGAAATAGAAGGTAGATCAAGACAATTTATGGTTTCTCTAGACTCTCGTTCCCAAAGTGTAGACGATAGTGTAAAAATTTCCGTTAGGAGAGAAGAATTTGAGGCCAAGCTCGTTCGTTTTAATGATCATAAGTATTTTGATACCTTGCGCAACAAACTGAACTGGGGCTTGGATGCCAGAAACTGAGTTAACAATATTTAACTGGCACCCTGAAAAACGTTATTACATTGTTATCTAGCTTGCACTCATATCATACGGATAAACTGATTCAACCAATGTTTTGGTTGCTCATGATATGCCTATCGCTGTCTCCTAAACCTGTCAAAGCACAGAATACTGAAATAGGAATAGAGATGGGTAGTTATAGTTACTTGGGAGATGTTACAAGAAGCTATCAGCTTAGTAGCAACTCGCTCGGAGGTCAGTTTTTTATCAGAAAGCACGTTGACGATGGTTTAAGTGTCCGATTTTCTATTGGAGCAGGACAGTTAGAAGGTGCAGATGATGAAGCATTTGACGTATTTTCAGCAAATAGAAGAGCCTCTTTTCAAGGAGACTTTTTCAATACCGACATGCTTTTTGAGTATCATTTTCTAGACTACAGGAACCCAAAATTAGATCAGTCTTGGACACCATATTTATTATTTGGCGTAGGTGTGTATCAGTTCGAAGGACAGGATCAATTATCTAATGTCTACAGTTCTGGAATACGGTTTAGAATGCCCGTAGGTGTGGGTATAAAACTCAGAATCGATAGGAGATGGACGCTTGGTGTTTCGGCTTCAGCGATAAAGACAAACTCTGATGTTTTGGACAACGTTTCTTTGACAACACCCAATATTAAGGACTATCGAGGAGGGAATCCTAACGATGACGATGTCATGTTTTTCACTGGATTCTCATTGAGCTATACATTCTTCAAAATCGTATGTCCAAAACCATTCTTTTAATCTCTGACAAAGAGTTGATTAGGACATTTAAAAACCAATTCCATTTTTGTACCTTCGCGGTTGATTTTTGAGAAGCCAGTACAATGAAGGAACAAATCAAGGCAGAATCTCTCCCAAAACATGTGGCTATCATAATGGATGGAAACGGGCGTTGGGCTAAGAATAAAGGTGCTGCACGTGTGTTTGGACATAAAAATGCAATAAATGCTGTTCGCGATGTAACAGAAGGCTGTGCCGAACTGGGAGTCGAGTACCTTACACTTTATGCCTTTTCAACTGAGAACTGGTCACGCCCAAAATTTGAGGTCACTGCGCTAATGGAGCTTTTGGTGTCTACCTTGACCTCAGAAATGAAGACATTAATGGATAATAGCGTTAGGCTTGAGACCATTGGCGATACCGAAAGTTTACCTAAAAAGTGTCAAAGGGAATTGAAAGAGGCAATGGAAAAGACCTCAAAAAATACTGGGATGACCCTTGTTTTAGCTTTGAGCTATAGTGGGAGATGGGATTTGACACAAGCGACTAAGGCAATTGCTTTGGATGTGAGTAGGGGAAAGATTAATGCTGAAAATATTGATCAAGAGTTAATAGATAAATATTTGAACACCTCAGGTATTCCTGATCCTGAGTTGTTGATTAGAACAAGTGGAGAACAACGGATAAGCAATTTTTTGCTCTGGCAAATGGCATACACGGAATTTTTCATTACAGATACGCTTTGGCCTGACTTTAGAAAAGAGCACTTGTACAAAGCACTAATAGCCTATCAGGAGAGAGAAAGAAGATTCGGAATGACAAGCGAACAAATAAAGAGTTGAAAAAGCGGATGAGAAAGTTATTGGTAGCTGTCATGGTCATGTTTGTTTGTGCAAGTGTATTTGCACAGAACAGGTATGGCGTGAATGCAGGTGAGGGTGTTCAGATTGACTATTCCAACCCCAAAGTCTTCGAGATAGCAGATATTAAGTTTTCTGGACTTACCGGCCTTAGCGAAAAGGCATTAATCTCATTTTCAGGAATCAAGGTTGGTGATAAAATTCCTATTCCAGGCCAACAAATATCGGATGCAATAAAGAAACTATGGACAGAAGGTATTATTGCCGATGTTCAGTTTTGGCTTACCCGGACCGATGGAGATAGAGCCTTTATTGAAGTGAAGATTGTTGAGAGACCTCGAATTCGTCAATTCGATATTCAAGGAATCAATAAGACGCAAGAAACTGAGATCAAAGAACAAATTGGAATTATTGGCAAGGTCGCCAGCCCCGCTTTGATCAAAAACTCCGAGATCGTCATTCGTAAATACTTTATTGAAAAGGGTTTTTTAAATATTACCGTAAAGACTTTACAGGAAAGAGATTCAATTCTAACTGACGGAGTCGCCTTAAGATTTGATGTGGATCAGCGTTCAAAAGTGAAGATTAACAAGATATACTTTGAAGGGAATGAATCTTTTGAAACCAAACGACTCAAAAGAACATTCAAAAAGACCAATGAGAAAGCTCGTTTTTGGTTGGTTTCAAAGCTATTCGATGAACTCTTTAAGACTAACCCAAATGCTGTTAGAAACTACGTTGATTCATCTTACACCGTTTCAAAGAAGGACTTCAAAGAGTTTTTGAACGATAACGTAAAACTCAACTTCCTCAATGGCTCAAAGCTAATTGATAATGAGTTTAAAAATGATAAGCAGTCACTGATCGATTTTTATAACTCTAAAGGCTACAGAGACGCTGAGATTATTGATGATGAGGTGATAAAGGTGAATGAAGATTATGTTGACCTGAAAGTCAAGCTGGATGAAGGAAACAGGTACTACGTTCGAAATATTGATTGGGTAGGAAACTTTAAATATTCCGATGAATTTCTAACGGAGATGTTAGACATCAGCAAAGGGGATGTTTACAATCGCCAGAAATTTGATGAGAGAACTCAATTTGATGGTAGAAGTGGTGATGATATTAGCTCGCTCTACACTGACGATGGATACCTTTTCTTTAGGCTAGATATCGTTGAAGTAAGAGCACAGAATGATTCTGTTGATATCGAAATGAGAATGTATGAAGGTGATCAAGCGATTATCAAAAGAATCATACTAAAAGGTAATAACAGGACAAGTGATCACGTGGTGCTGAGAGAGATTAGAACCTTACCTGGTCAAAAATACAGCCGAAAGGAACTGATCAGAACCATTCAAGAATTGGGGCAATTAGGGTATTTCGATCCTGAGCAAATTAATCCCCAGCCAATACCAAACCTTGCAGACGGAACGGTTGACGTAGTATTTGACCTTGTCGAGAAGTCTTCAGATCAGATACAACTTTCGGGAGGTTTTGGTGGGCCATTTGGTTTTGTAGGAACTGTAGGACTTTCCCTAAACAACTTTTCAATTAGAAACATCAAGGATTGGGACAAATGGAGACCTTATCCTAGTGGCGATGGACAAAAACTATCTTTACAGCTTCAGTCCAACGGCCGAAGATTTAGAAGTTATAGCCTTGTTTTTTCTGAGCCGTGGCTTGGAGGAAGGAAACCAAACAATTTCACGGTGAGTTTGAACAGAACTTCTAACCGGACCATCAACTTCACTAATAATGATCTATTAGGATTCTTAAAAGCAACAGGAGTTACGGTAGGCTTAGGCCGCAGGTTGAGGTGGCCAGATGATTACTTCCAGATTCAGAATACTTTGTCATATCAATTATATGATGTCTTCAACTTTGGTAATACGCTTGGGTTCTCTACTGGTCAGTCGAATAGCTTGACTTTCAATACAACGATTTCTAGGAGTAACATAGATCAACCGACCTATCCTAGGTACGGTTCTCAGTTTACTTTGGCAATCAATGCTACACCTCCATGGTCATTATTGAATCCAGATAAATTTGACGGGGATTTAACTGAGCAAGAGCGGTACAAGTTTGTTGAGTACCACAAGTGGATGATGGACTTTTCATTATTCTTACCGTTGAATAAGAAGTTTGTCATTAACGCTAGGGCTCACATGGGCTTTATCGGTTCCTACTCTAACAGAACTGACTCCGGGCCATTCGAAAGGTTCTTCTTGGGAGGAAATGGTCTAAATGGAGGTAACAATTTTATAATAGGGCAAGACATTATAGCGTTGAGAGGGTATGATGATAATATTATCGACCCTGTAGATCCAAATACTGGCTTTAGGGGAGGAGTAGTTTATAACAAATTTGTTGCTGAGTTGAGATTCCCAGTTTCATTAAAACCCTCTTCTACTATTTACTTATTAGCCTTTGGAGAGGCAGGAAATGCATGGACAGACTTTGCCGAATACTCTCCAAGGAAGCTATTTAGATCAGCTGGTATTGGGGCAAGAGTATTCTTGCCAGCCTTTGGATTGCTAGGAATTGATTGGGCATATGGATTTGACTCCGACCCATCTTTCTCTCCTGCAATTGTCTCAGGCTCACAGGTGCATTTTACAATTGGCCAACAAATAAGGTAGTATGTACAAAGTTTTTCGCACTCTAGTAATCTTAGCATTAATTTTTAACTTTGCGCCTGCTCAAAAGACATTAGCGCAGAAATTTGGGCATTTCGACTCTGAATTTGTGCTAAATAAGATGCCAGAATATGCCGAGAAGCAGAAGGAAATAGAAGCTTTGGCAGGTACTTATGATAAAGAGGTACGGAGTTTGTATGATGAGCTAGAAAAGATGCGTGCGGAGTTAAGGGCGACTGAAGTTTTACTAACTCCTGCAATGAAAAAGGATAGAGAGAAAGAGATCCAAGATAAGCAAGGTGAAGCCTTGAAAAAGTATACTGAGCTTTTTGGATATGACGGGCTCTACTACAAGAAAATTGACGAGCTAGTACTACCGCTGAGAAATAAAGTAAATCAAGCAGTGGAGGTAATAGCTAGAAAATATGGATTAGATTATTTGTTTGATAAGGCTGCAGATGTTGGTCTAGTTTATACAAACCCAGTCCACGATTATACCGAGTTCGTTTTAGAAGAATTAGGGTTGAAACAAGAAAAGGAAAACTGAAACATTAAAATAGAGAATGATGAATCGTAAATTATTGGTGATGGTAGTAGCACTTTTTGTGTATAGTGCTACTCAAGCTCAGGAGTTTAAAATCGGATATACTTATATCGATTTTATTGTATATAACATGCCTGAGATGGATGGAATTAGATCTGAAGTGAAGACTTTCGAAGATCAATTAGGGTCACAAGCACAGGCAAAACAAACCACGCTACAAGCAATGGCAGCTGAATTTCAACAAATGGCGCAACAGCCAAATGCAAGTCAAGCGGCACTTCAGGCGAAAGATGCTGAACTTAGAAAAAAGGATGCTGATTTCAAAACTTGGACTGCTCAAGCACAGCAGTCTCTTGTTGCTAAGGAGTCAACTTTGATGAATCCAGTTTTTACTAAGGTGCAGACGGCTATTGAAGATGTTCGTAAGGAACAAGGGTATAAGATCATTTTGAACATGAGAACTTCATCTAATGATGGTATTGTTCTAGCTGCTGAAGATGATTTGAATATTACAGAAAGCGTATTTGAAAAGTTAGGTGTTCCTATGCCTAAAACGCCAGGCCCTGAAGCTGGAAACGGTAACTAAGAACTAGTATAAAAGCATAACTAAACCTCTTCCTTGGAAGAGGTTTTTTTATTTTAGGACCATGAACATTCCGAAGTTTTTAAAGAGCGGTGATAATGTAGCCATCGTAGCGACTGCAAAACGACTAGAAAGCGATTTCTTAAAGGCCATTACTATACTGGAAGAGTGGGGCCTCAATGTCGAAGTAGGGAGTAACGTTCATAACCAGCAAGGTTACTTTGCTGGTACAGATGAAGAAAGGATAAATGACCTACAGCAGGCTTTGGATGATCCTTCAATCAAGGCAGTTTTTTTTGCTAGAGGCGGATACGGAACCACTAGAATCCTTGACCTACTCGATTTTAGACCTTTATTGAAGCAACCTAAATGGTTGGTTGGTTTCAGTGATTTGTCGAGTATTCTACTTCAATCAGCAGCACTCGAAATTCCTTGTATACATGGGCCAGTAGCAGTTACAATTGGCCAAGACCAAATTTCGGACAAGAATCTTAGAGATTTATTATTTGGTAGGCTCAATTTCGAGTATCCGTTGATTGAATCTTCTCTGACCACTATTGGTGACTGTTCAGGAAAGATAGTAGGCGGTAACATGTCTCTTATATGTGAGTCAATAGGAGCTGCTAATGAAATAGAGACAGAGGGTAACATTCTTTTCTTAGAAGAAGTGGGTGAGGCAAAGTACAGCATTGATCGGATGATGAATAAGCTTAGACGAGTGGGTAAGCTCGAACAACTTTCAGGAGCTATTATAGGGAGTTTCAGCCAAATCACTGATGCTCAATCTTACTTTAAGGTAAGCATAGAGGAAATAATTATGGAGTATCTGGCTCCATTAAATATTCCAGTCGCTATTGGTTTAGAGGCGGGTCATGAGAATAGAAACTATCCATTGATAATCGGCATGGATTGTAATTTGACGGTTTCTTCGGATAGGCTTGTAATCAATTACCTTAGATAAGGAAACCAGCGAGAAGTCCAGCGAGAATAATGAAAGGGGGAGGTATTTTTGTAAGTGTCAAGATTAGAAATGTTCCGATAACGACAGAGACGTCCATCAAAGATCCTTGAATGGGTTCAAAAAGAATAAAGGCTGCTGCTGCCACCATACCAGAACTAGCGGCATTAATCCCTTCTAAAGATGCTCTAACGACTCGATAGGTTTTCAGGCTATCCCAAAACCTAATCACAAAGAAAATAAGGAATGTACCGGGTAGGAAAATACCGCATGCCGCTATAAACCCGCCTAATATCTGACCTCCGATACCCATGTCTCGAACAGAAAGGGCACCTACGAATGAGCTTACAGAAAATACAGGGCCCGGAACAGTTTGTACCATGGCCAAACCGGATAGGAATTCTTCGGAAGATAGATAACCCTTGAATTCTACAAACTCCGTGTTTAAAAATGGAATTAGCACTTGGCCACCACCAAAAATTAAACTTCCATTTCTATAAAAGTTCTCAAATAGCAAGACGAA
>DLQN01000109.1 GCA_002477595.1 Roseivirga sp. UBA7431 | reverse complement strand
TCACCGGCATAGTAGAAACAGCCTTCGGTATTTTTTACAATAATACCAACTGGATTTCCTCCGTAGCTACCATCAGGCATAGAGCTTGAATGAACTGCATTTACAAGTTTTACCGTACCAAAATCGAATTCCCATGAGCCACCGTGATTCATTGGGTGTCCTCTTTCAAGGCTCTTTGCCCCAAACCAGCCAACTACCTCGTAGTTTGAAATGATAGTCGCCTCCGAGTTTTCGTAAATTCTTTCAACGTCAGCTACATGATCGGCATGCCCATGACTCAATAAAATATAATCTGGCTTGATTGCATCTACATTGATTTCTTTAGCCAACTCATTAGGAGTAATGAACGGATCAAAGAGTAGTTTTTTACCCATTGTCTCAACTAAAAAGGAAGAGTGTCCAAAGAAGGTAAATTTCATTTATAGATCGGTTTTGTTGGGTTGACGTATACCGTACAAAGATAGAAGTTTAGTCGAAAGTATAATGCGATGGTACAACGGCTTGATTAGCTAATTTTCAATCTGTATTTCTAGTGTTTAAACCACAAGATACTAAATGTAAATTTCCCTTGGTGTAAATAAAAAAGGAGGCTTAAGCCTCCTTTTTTATTATTTTTTGCCTTTCTGTTTTTGGCGCTGCGCTTCTTGACTTGCCTTCATTGCATCTTCAAGTCGTGACGCGAATTTTGATTTCTTTTTGTTCACATTCTTCTTCTTGTTTTCTTCCAGCGTAGCCCTGATTTTATCTTCATCTACAAATCTCCTGATAAGCGTTTGCTGACCAAAAGTAATAATGTTGGAAACGAAGTAATAGAAACTCAAACCTGAAGAGTAGCTGTTTAGTACAAACATGAAAATGATTGGCATGAAATATCCAATGCTCTTCATAGGACCTTGAACAGAACTCACCTGATTGTTTGACCAAGTGTAAAGCAGCGTAGAAAGCGTCATGAGTAAAGTAAATCCACTAACGTGCGATCCGTAAAAAGGGATAGTGAAAGGTAGGTTTATCAATACATCATAAGTCGAAAGGTCAGTTGCCCATAAGAATGACTGCTGTCTTAACTCAATTGAGTTAGGGAAGAAGAAGAACATGGCAAACAAGATCGGCATTTGAAGTACCAATGGAATACACCCACTAATCGGATTCACTCCAACTTGTCTGTAGAGCTTCATCTGCTCTTGCTGCATTTTCTGAGCATCACCACCCAGTTTTTCTTTCATTGCATCTAGTTCCGGCTTTAGCGCCTTCATTTTTGCCATAGAGAGATAAGACTTTCTAGATAGCGGGAACAGTGCTAATTTCACTAGCAATACAATGATCATAATAATCACTCCATAGTTGCTAATGTACTTTTCAAGGAAGCCGAATAATTCAACAATAATGTACTTGTTTACCCAGCTGACTAGCTTGTAGCCCATGTAAACGTTGTCTTCATAACCTTCAGTAACCTCCTTAAGTCCCTTGTAGCTATTTGGGCCGAAATAGTATCTTAGGTTGGCACCTTCATACAAATCGGTAATAGGCATTGACAACTCCATTAACCCAGACTTGACAGTCGCTGAATCTAAACCTGGTGTAGAACCTATGGTAGCTCCTGTAAAACCCTTTTCAGAAATGATCCCTGAGTTGAAGAATTTCTGTGAGAAACTTAGCCACTTCACTGTGTCAGTAATTATTTCTCTCTGAGGGTCTTTAGACGTTGCAGATAAATTATCAGAGTCTTCGGAGAGTGTAAAATATCGAAGCGTTGTTTTGTTTCTTGCATCTTCTAGATTCTTCTCGAATCGCTTCATTGTATCTGACCACACGAGTGTGGCATCATCACTGATAATGCTATTGCGCAGTCCGTTTATCTTTATCTGATAGTCTAAATCATACTTCTCAGAACTGATAGTGTAAGTCTTTTCTACGGAGCTACCATCTCCTAAATTCGCGACAAACTTAACGGTTGTAGTGCCGTTGGCAGAGACAGTTTTGTTTGAACTGTTCGTGCTAAAGTATAGCGAGTTAAGGTCAATGATACCTTTCGTAGTGACGATGTTCAGTGCCTGCTGTGCAGTAGTTTCGTCAAAAAGAATTAATGGTTTCTTATCAAACGTTAAATATTCCGTCAGATCGACTGCCTGAATTCTACCGCCCTTATTGGAGAAGGTATATTTCGCTTTTTCAGTTTCAATGACGAAAGATTGCTCTTCGCCTTGCATTGCAGTAGCAAATGGTCCAAACTTAGATGAAAGCTCAGATGCATTTTCTGACTGATCGATAATCTCTGTTGGTTGGGTTTCCTGTACCGGAGTCCCTGGGTTTACTTGTTCAACAGTAGCCGTATCTGCAAATTCTAAAGGTTCTTCTTGCGAAGGAGGCCTAAAGACTAATGAGTATACAATGAGTATTACTGCTATTAAAACAAGACCAATGGTCTGATTTCTATCCATTTCTCTAAAAATTAATTCTTATTGTTTTTCACAATTGCCGCTATAAAGCTAACAAATAGTGGGTGGGGCTTCATTACAGTGCTTTTAAGCTCTGGATGAAATTGTGTCCCCACAAAGTAAGGGTGTTCTGGGATTTCAATGATCTCTACCAAGTTTGATTCTGGATTCGTTCCGACAGCCTTCATGCCAGCATCTTCAAATTCCTTAAGGTATTGACTATTGAATTCATATCTGTGCCTATGGCGCTCTGATATCTTAGCACTGCCATAGGCACTATATACTTTCGATGGTTTAGAAACTTTACAGTCATAGGCGCCAAGTCTCATGGTGCCACCATAATCTTCAATACTTTTCTGATCTTCCATTAGGCCGATCACTGGGTGTTCAGTTTCTGGGTTCAGCTCAGTTGATGCCGCATCGGTAAAGCCTAAAACGTTTCTGGCAAATTCTACTACTGCGCATTGCATGCCTAAACATATACCAAAGAAAGGGATGCTGTTTTCTCTAACATATCGTATCGCTTCAATCTTACCTTCAATACCTCTTTCTCCAAAACCAGGGGCAACTAACACACCGTCCATGTCTTTCAAGATTCTATGAACGGATTTATTGTTAATGGTCTCTGAAGAAATCCAGTGAACGTTCACTTTACAGGCTAAGTGTGCTCCAGCGTGGATGAAAGCCTCGGCAATTGATTTGTACGCATCTGGAAGCTCAACATATTTACCGACTAAGGCGATGTCCACTTCGTTAGTTGGGTTCTTTAATCTGCCCAAGAATTCTCTCCAATCATCAATTTGAGGCTCACCCTTTGATGGAAGTCTCAACTTAGAAAGGACTCTCTCGTCAAGCTTCTCTTTTCTCATTAAAAGAGGTACATCATAAATTGTGTCAGCATCTAGTGCCTCAATGACAGAGTTTAACTGTACGTTACAGAAAAGCGCTAATTTTTTTCTAATGTCGTTTGGCAAAGGTTTCTCAGAACGGCAGACCAAGATGTCAGGCTGAATACCCGCCTCGAGCAATTGCTTTACAGAATGCTGAGTAGGTTTAGTCTTTAGTTCTTTCGCTGCTTTCAAGTAAGGGATAAGCGTCAAGTGAATAACTAGACAGTTATTTTCTCCAACGTCCCAGCGCGCTTGTCTAACGGCCTCAATAAAGGGAAGGGACTCAATGTCACCTACGCAACCACCAATTTCTGTGATGACAAAGTCATAATCACCTGTTTCTCCAAGCCTGAAAAAGTTTCTCTTAATCTCATCAGTAATATGAGGGATCACCTGCACAGTCTTACCTAAGTAATCACCTCGCCTTTCTTTAGTGATTACATCATAATAGATTCTACCCGTGGTAACATTATTCGCCTGAGAAGTAGGTGTATTTAAGAAACGCTCATAATGACCTAAGTCAAGATCTGTTTCTGCTCCATCGTCTGTTACATAACATTCGCCATGTTCGTAGGGGTTGAGCGTCCCTGGGTCTACATTGATGTAGGGATCGAACTTTTGAATAGTAACCTTGTAACCTCGGGCTTGAAGTAGGTTTCCTAGTGATGATGCAATAATTCCTTTCCCTAAAGAAGAGGTAACACCACCGGTAACAAAAATGTATTTAGCAGAAGCCATAAGTGTGATAATAGAAATGAACCTATGGGATACAAAGATATGAATTTCAATTTAATCTGACTGGCATTTCTCATCTTTAAGTAGATGTCTTTTTGTTCGTTTTGAACTCACTGATATAAACTGCTAACTTTGCCTGCCTTTTAAGAAATCTCATACATGAACCTGGCAAAAAAGCTTAAGCATCCAATCTTTAAAACCATAAGTCAAGTAGCTGAAAACGAGCAACTAGAAACCTATGTGGTGGGAGGTTATGTAAGAGATTTATTACTCAATCGCCCGTCAACAGACATTGACTTTGTTTGTGTCGGTAGTGGGATTCAGTTGGCTGAGGCTATAAAAAAGGCTTTAGGCGGTCAAGTACCACTGTCGGTTTTTAAAAACTTTGGCACCGCCATGATTAAGGATGGTGATCTAGAATTGGAGTTTGTAGGGGCGAGGAAAGAATCGTATCAACGAGACTCTCGAAAACCGATTGTGGAAGATGGGTCACTTGAAGATGACCAAAACCGGAGAGATTTTGCCATGAATGCAATGGCCATTAGCTTAAATGAATCTAATTACGGAGAGCTAATAGATCCATTTGGGGGAGTTGAAGATTTAAAGGAGAGACTTATAAAAACACCTTTAGAACCGAAAACTACTTTTTCAGATGATCCACTACGCATGATGCGAGCAATCCGCTTTGCCTCTCAGTTGAAGTTTGATATCGATGCTGACACCTTCCAAGGGATCATAGACATGAAGGATCGCATTAGTATCGTTTCGAAAGAGCGAATCATTGTTGAGATGAATAAGATCATTCTATCGGATGAGCCATCGTATGGTTTCAAGCTCCTGTTCCATTGCGGACTGTTAAAGATCATCTTTCCTGAGCTGGTTGCACTGCAAGGAGTCGATAGTATTGAAGATAAATCGCATAAAGACAATTTCTACCATACCCTGCAAGTGTTAGATAACATCAGCAAGAATACGAACGATCTGTGGTGGCGTTGGGCTGCTATTATGCATGATATTGCTAAACCGGCCACCAAGCGCTTTAATAAAAAAGTTGGCTGGACTTTCCATGGCCATGAGGATAAGGGCGCTCGAATGACTCCTGCGATCTTTAGAAGACTTAAGTTGCCAATGGGGGAGTCAATGAAGTTTGTCCAGAAGATGGTAAGGCTTCATTTAAGGCCAATCGCCTTGGTGAAAGCCGAGATTACGGATTCTGCTGTGAGAAGACTTTTATTTGAGGCTGGGGACGATGTTGAAGCGCTAATGACGCTTTGTCGAGCCGACATAACATCGAAGAATAATAATAAAGTCAAGCGCTTCCTACAGAACTTCGACAAAGTCGAAAAGCGAATGATAGAGGTAGAGGAGAAGGATAAAGTTCGTAACTTTCAGCCCGTAATTACCGGAGAGATGATCATGACGGTGTATGACCTGAAACCAGGAAAGACCATAGGTGAGATCAAAGAGGCGTTGAAAGAAGCGGTTTTAGACGGTAAAATCAGGAATGAATTTGATGAGTCATATGAATACTTACTTACCCTAGGGAGTAAATTTGGCTTGAATGTTGTTAAATCACTGAAATAATTTAGTTACAAAGAATAAAAATGAAGAAGATTAAATTTCTAGTACTGGCAATTACATTGATGTTTGGAAGCCAAATGATGATGGCACAAGACAGTACTTATATATCCAATGAGTATGCAAAAGCGATTGCTTTGTTGAGGAAGGCTGAGCAATACAACGATGTAATTATTCAGAAGCAAGCGCTGGTAGATATTTTGGTTTTGAACCCTCGTGATTCTGCAGCTATGAGAATGCTTGGCGAGTTGTATTACAATACACGTCAGTACTCTTCAAGTACATTGGTTGGTCTGGACTTTCTACAAAAATATGATGGCAACGAACTGGCATTGGAGATTGTCGCACTGAGCTATGAAAACCTTAGACTCTACGAAAAAGCGGTTGAGTACTATGAAAAGCTTTGGCTGAAGACTGAGGATATCAATGTTCAGTACCAGATGGCATACTTGCAGTATTCTATTCAGCGTTTCGCTGAAGCTGAGGTAAACCTCCTGATGATGGAAACAAAGCTTAAGGATGAGGATAGCATAGAGCTGAGTAAAAGTGATGGTTCAACCCAACTCGTCTCATTCAAAGCAGCGGTTCATAACTTAAGAGGATTAATGGCTGTAGAACAAGGTAAAAGCGAAGAAGCTAAAGGCCACTTCAACAAAGCACTGGCATTAACTCCAGATTTTGAATTAGCAAAAAATAGTCTTGACGCTTTGAACAAAGGTTAAGTCTTACGAAACTTAGATTCTGAAAACCCCGCTTAGGCGGGGTTTTTTTTATGCTTATCTTTCAGTATGCAACCCTTTCAATGTTGCCATGTCTTTAGTGTGATTTTTAGCGTTGGAAACAGGATATCAAAACATACATCAACCAATTATTGATCGCTGCTTGACTGGAGACAGTTCAGCTCAATATGAATTGTACAAGCTTTATTCTAAAGCAATGTATAATACCTGTTTGCGCATTACAGCGAGTGAGATGGATGCAGAAGATGTGCTTCAAGATTCTTTTTTAAGCGCTTTTAGAAATCTAAAGAACTATAAAGGAACTGCTGCATTTGGTAGCTGGCTAAAGCGTATTGTAGTAAACAACGCGATCAATTTAGTAAAGAAGAGGAGGCTTGATTTTGAATCTGTCGATGATATTGGTCAGTTTGACGATCGTGCAAGCGAAACTGAGCACAGGGATATTACCTACGATGTTGCCATTGTAAATGAAGGCATATCTCGTTTGCCTAATGGCTATCGTTTGGTTTTGACCCTGTACTTGATTGAAGGGTATGACCATAAGGAGATTGGAGAAGTTTTAGGGATAACAGAGTCAACTTCAAAATCACAGTTTAATAGATCTAAGAAGAGACTTAAGGAAATTTTAAGAGAGGAATTGCAGTATGCAGGATAAAGATAAGCTAGCACGATTTATTGAAGAGAATCGTCAAGAATTCGATTTGAAAGAACCAAAGCGTCAGGTTTGGAAAGGTATTGAAAGCAAGTTAAAACCAGTGCAAGCGACTACTCTTTGGTATTGGAAAGCTGCGGTTTTCTTGTTGATAGGAGCAGTAGGGTTTCTTTTGACAGATAAATTTTTACCTGAATCTGAGACTATCATTTCAATTGAGCAACAAGAGGCTTTAGCCACGTCTAACCTTGAGAAGTTTGAGGAGTTAGAGGTTTTTTATTCTTCGATTATTTCTAAAAAGAGAGCAAAGGTTTCGGAAGAACTGGGGACAGGCGACATGTTCAATTACCTAGAGGGAGATATTCAGGAATTAGATGTAATCTATAAAGACTTGAAGGGTGTATTTCTAGAAAGTCAGCAGTCTGAGGAGGTTTTAGACAGGCTTGTTCATGTATTAAGGCAAAAAATTCATCTGTTAAATAGCCAATTGGATATTCTTGAAAGAGATAAGCTTCCTGAAGAGATGAGAAAATCGATTGATATTTCTATTTAGTTGGCTAACGTGGTTGCGCGGCAGAATCTATTACCCGACCTTTTTCACAACTTAATCTCCTTTTCGGGTAGTTCTCTATCAACTTAAAATCGTGAGTTGCCATGAGCACAGCTGTACCACTTCGGTTAATGTCTTCAAAAGTTTGAAAGATACCTTCAGACACCTCTGGATCAAGATTCCCCGTTGGCTCATCAGCAATGAGAATAGAGGGTTCATTAATCAGAGCTCTTGCAATTACAACGCGCTGCTGCTCTCCACCCGAAAGTTGATGCGGCATTTTACTAGCGACAGATCCCAACCCTACTCGCATGAGTATATCTGCCAAGCGACTCTTCATTTTTGCCTTTTCTTTCCAGCCAGTGGCCTTCATTACAAAAAAGATATTCTCAGCAACAGTTCTATCAGGGAGTAGTTGAAAATCTTGGAAGACAATACCTAGTTTTCTGCGCAGCAATGGAATTTCTTTCCGCTTGATTTTTTCTATGTTAAAATCACATATGCGAATACTGCCCATGTGAAGAGGGATATCGCAGTAGAGTGTTTTCAAAAGAGAACTCTTTCCGCTTCCCGTTCGTCCGACTAGATAAACGAACTCGCCTTTGCTAATTTTAAGACTTATGTTATTGAGAACAGTTTGATCTTCTTGAAAAATACTGGCGTCAGTGATTTGAACAATGGGTTCTCCTGAAAAGGACATGCTAAATTTCTAGTTTTTGAAGTTTTCCAAAAGGCAAGTTATTAATTACTTTTTCTAACGCAACTTCCTTGCCTTCTAGTCCATACTTCTCCAACTTTTTCAGCGGACGATCTGCCCTGAAATAAGCAATCAGGACAAAGTTTTGGTCCCTGAGTTGAATGTAGTCTGGGATTTTGGCCTTCCCTTTTACCTTGATAATATACATTTCTAAAAAAGCAATCGGATCACGTAAGAAAGAACTAGTAGTTCGCTCGAATGTTTTAGCCATTCGCCTTTGCGTGGTCTGCAAGAAACTGCTCGAGACCTTTATCCGTAAGCGGGTGGTTCAATAAACTAGTAATCACCTTCAGTGGGCAAGTAGCTACGTCTGCACCAATTTCTGCACACTGAATTAAGTGCATAGTGTGTCGAACAGAAGCTGCTAAAACTTCGGTAGGATAGCCATAGTTGTCATAAATTTGGACGATTTGCTCGATTAACTCTAGTCCATCGAACCCAATGTCATCAAGTCTTCCTATGAAAGGAGAAACGTATGCTGCGCCAGCTTTAGCCGCTAGAAGCGCCTGACCTGCAGAAAAGACCAATGTACAGTTCGTACGAATACCTTCATTAGTGAAATGCTTGATCGCTTTTACACCGTCTTTGGTCATCGGTATCTTTACTACAATTTTGTCATCAATTTTAGCCAGCTCTAGGCCTTCTTTTACCATGCCTTCAAAGTCAGTAGCAATTACTTCAGCACTGACGTTATCGTCCACGATATCGCAAATGGCTTTGTAATGCGCCATAACCTTAGCATGTCCCGAAATTCCTTCTTTGGCCATCAAAGATGGATTAGTAGTCACACCGTCTAAAACACCTAAATCATAGGCTTCTTGAATATCACTGAGATTGGCTGTATCGATAAAGAACTTCATAGGATTAACGTCTTAATTTGTAGATGTACAAATCTAAAACATTTGGTGCTTAGAATTGGCTAAAATTAATGAAGTTTTGATCAAGGCATGATTGCTTGCTATCATGCAAATGTGTTAGCTTGACTTATAAAATAAGATTCAATAGCTTGGATCGCATAGATAGTAAAGCCACCATTATGTCAACACTTCATATCAAACTGGCCAAGAAACTAATGACCTTTGCCAAGGCAAGCACGAGTTCGACTAAAAAGGGTTTTGTGGATCCTGGTGATTATTCTTTGGTAGACTCAAAGCTAAACTTTCCAAATCAAGATACTGACTACATCCAAATTGAAACAACCTTTGGTAAGGTTTGGATTTGCTCTAGGTGGAAGGACAATAGCTATACCGAGACGCTGGCTTCACCTGAAGAAGCAAAGAAGGAGGAGTCTGTAAATCTACTGGATGCTCTTGGTGTAGTTTCAAGAATCAACTTTGATAATAGTAGTGATGCAGTGGACGAGTCGCGCTTGGTTGGCCTTGTAAAAGACTATGATGGTTTTGCTTATGACTTGCATGATCCGGCCTATCCTTACCAGCTTCCTGGAGTCAGCCTACCGATAGCTCCGCCCAAGGCTAGGCAGAACAATTGCTGCACCTTTGTTGAAGGCCTAATTGAAAAGGCATGGTCTGACGCCTTTCCAGATTTCGAATGGAATAATCAGCGACATGGTCAGATGATGATTTTCTCTACTGACGACTATTTTTCTCCCGTAACAGCAGCATTACAAAACGGCATGGGAGAGGAGGTTGATGATGTAGATGCCGCTCCTTTACCGTGGACTCTTGTTCAAGGCTGGAAATCAAGACAAATAGAAGGAGTTCCTGGGTCGAAATGGTCGGGTGGGCACACGTTTATTATTGTAGATCATCATGCCGAAACGGATAAGGTTTTGACTTTAGAGTCTAATAAGGCTTTTGGGTTAAATGGTGTTGGATTTAGAAAGCTTGGCATGGCTTCAACATTGAATCACCTTCCGCCTAAGGATTGGTGGACCCTTCCTGGAGTCTGGACTTGGGAACAAATCAAGAACAGTTATAAAGCCCGAGCAATGGCCACACTGAAAGTGAAGGATAGAAGCTGGTCAGGGTTATCCTGATGTACTTCTATTATTCATTACTTAGTTGGTGACATCATCTATTATGTCGTAGGTGATATAGTCTGTTGAACCCCAGTCGTAGGTCACCTTCTTTGGTAAGTTAAATTCATTGTATTCATAAGAAAAGATACAAGGGTTGCAGGCTAGATCTAGTAACCCAGAATAGTCGGTATACTGGGCTTTCGTGATGTTGTTTTTGGTAGTAGTGCTAAATTCAAAGTCACTGAAGAATGGATTCCCTAGTTTGTAGTTGGATGCACCGTCATATTGATAGCTGGCTTCATACCTAAGTGCATCCTGGTAATAGTGTTCTGTTTTTATAATATTTCCATTGCTCCAATAATATCTATTGCTGAGTTCTGTGTCAGGTGAGGTTGGGTTGTATGAAGTTCTTTGTTTAATAGTACCATCATCATTGTATTCAAATTCATTTATCCAGCTAACTGTCATTGTGCCATTTTCTGAGTAAGCAGTGTACAACTTATCTATGAGGCCATTCCCAAAGTAGGTGATAGAATCTTGTCTATGCAGTACATTCGTAGATTGATAACTGAAAGTTTTAAAAATCAATTGCTCATTGTCATAGAGGAAGTTGGTAGTTTCAACATACTCATTAGCACCTTCATTCGTGTTTAAGTCATGTATGACAGAGCGTAATTTCCCATTGTTACTGTATGTGAAATCCTTCACCTGACGTTGGTCTCCACTTTCGGAAATAATTTGTTTTACCAGAAAGTCGGCAGTGATCGCGGGGTTAATCTGATTTTCGCATGCCGAAAGGCTTACAAAGAGTAGCATAAGAAGCAGGTTCTTTTTCATAGTGCCATTGTTTTCTCTTTTGACACAGTGTTGGAGCATGAGGTTGTAAGTGACTGACTGAAACCTCAATTAACGTATTCTTGTTTTTTAACAAGGGCAAAATAGTCTCCTTCTATTGGTAGGTAGCCGTATTCATAACAGAAGTAGTAAGTGGCACCAGCCTTGGTTGTATAGGTAGTGGTGTGGTAGCTAAAATCGAATCCCTTTTCGGTCAGCTTAGATCGCGTAGTCTTAGACTTTCCATTCGGATTAAGCTCTTCAAGTATACGCCTATTTCTTCTTAAGACATTGTGGACATTCCTTACGTAGTTGTTACTGTCTGAATTCTGTTTGTTGTTGAAGCTATTACGGCACTGATCATCGCAAAACTTCTTGTCAATTCTCCCATAAACAGGTTTACCACATTCTAAACATAATCTTTTTTCCATTTTTGTGTGAGCTTGTTTATTTACAAGTTATTGAAAAGCAGTAGTATATCCAATTACAAACGCTTACAAACGAAAGTTAATCGGTTACAAGTGTTTAGTAACCGACTTAGCTTTTTAACCTGCCTTTACTTTGCCACTGTCAACTCGAACAATACCGAAGAGACACAGAAAAAATTGTTAAACATAAATTTTATAATCATGCAAAATCTAAGAAACCGTGTACAATTAATTGGCAGACTTGGTCAAAACCCAGAAACAAAAACTTTGACGTCTGGAAAATCTCTTACTACATTTTCAATCGCTACAACTGATAGTTATAGAAACGCAAGTGGAGACAAAGTAGAAGAGACGCAATGGCACAATATAGTTGCCTGGGGTAAAGTGGGAGAGATCGCTGCTGAGTACCTGACAAAAGGACAAGAGGTAGCCCTTGAAGGGAAGTTGACACATCGCTCCTACGAGACAAAAGAAGCAGAGAAACGCTATGTCACAGAAATCAATCTGAATGAATTATTGATGCTGGGAAGTAAGAAGTAAGACATGGAATGTTATGTAAAAGGAGTACTTGCATAGCAGGTGCTCCTTTTTTTATATCAGATGCTTTAGAAAAGTTAATTACACTAGTTAGCATAAAGAAAGACGTAGATGTGCAGTGGTTTGGTTCTCCTTATCTTTTTTCTTCGTAATTCGGTGTGGTTATTTCTTAGCTTCTTCGATTATGGCATAAATAATAGCCAATACTGCAAGCACAATACTAATCCAACCTAGAAGGTTCGTGCCCTCCTTAAAGGATAAATAATAGAGTGCTGCTCCAGTACCACCACCTAGAATAGGTCCAGCGATAGGAATCCAACTGTATGACCAGTTAGAATCGCCTTTGCCTTTGATGGGTAATAGAAAGTGAGCTAGTCTTGGGCCAAAGTCACGAGCCGGGTTAATGGCATAACCGGTACTACCACCTTGCGCCATTCCTATGATGGTGATTAAACCACCTACAACCAATGGGTTGAGGCCTTCTGTAAACTCGTTCGCGCCTATCATCAGCAAACCAAAAACCAGCACCATAGTGCCGAGCATTTCACTGACCAAGTTGGATCCTTTTTGGTCTATTGCTCCTGCCGTACAAAATACGCCAAGTTTAGCTCCTTGATCTTCTGTTTTACCCCAATGAGGCAAATATTGAATCCATGTTAATGTAGCGCCAAACATGGCTCCTAATACTTGGGCTATGATATATCCTGGTACGATACTCCATTCAGCTTCGCCTGCTATGGCAAGACCAATTGTAACGGCCGGGTTCAGGTGGGCACCACTAATTTGACCAACAGCATAAATGCCAAAGGTTACTGCTAGTCCCCATCCTATGGTGGTAATAATCCAACCAGAATCTTTTGCATAGGAATGGTTAAGGGTTGTTGCGGCATTAATACTATTACCGAAGTAGAGCAGTATAGCTGTACCGATGAATTCTGCTAGATAAACTGACATGGAAATGAAAAATCGTTCTTGTAATTATACGATTTAGGTGGGAATAAAAAAAGGCATCGGGATGTCGCATCGCTCTACCGCTTACCCTTGCTCTGTTCCCAGCCTGGGGGAGTTCAGCAGGAGCTGATCGCATCCCTTTGCCAGGCACAAAGGTATTAAGAAATAGTTAACTCGAAAGCCTGTTTTTATAAAATTTAGGATTAATAAAATACTTGCTTTTTGATACCTGATTAATCAGGTGCTTGGAGTTAATTTTTATCCAAATATATGCGATTTTTGTCCGTTCAGAGGACTTAACTCATAAAGCTGAGTCACCTTTAAAAATTCATGTTTTGAAAAAACTATTATTCAACGCTATGGGTTTTGTCAAGCCTGCGATCAATTTTAGTTTGATTTAGTCGCCCTTACGTTCGAAAAAGTCTTTCTTCATGTAGAGTTGAAATTCTAAAGCACTGCTTTCTTTGAATTCATCTACTTGTAAATCTTCATAGACCCCCTCATCAAACTGCATGTCTGTTTTCTCCACTTTATCACCTGGATGAACGATTAGTTCAATTCCTGAAAAGTCGATAGGGTTGACTGCTACCAATACTTGGTAGTCATCAAATACTCGTTTGAAATAATTATAAACGATGGCATCTTTTTTACCCATTTCTCAACAGTTTCAGGTTCTCAAGCTTCAATTTCAAAAAATAAACTAAATATCCGGCTCCAATACCGATTAACGCACCCATGATGATGTCACCAGGAAAGTGGACGCCTAAATAAACTCGGCTATACGCTACTGTTGCAGCCCACGGAATCAAAAGCCAGATGTATTTAACATGGTCTTTCAATAGCAACCAGCAAAAGATGGCGATAGCAAATGAGTTAGAGGAATGGGATGAGGCAAAGCCATACTGTCCACCACAGCCTTTTAACAAATGGACACTGTCCATTAGCTCTGGGTCATAGCAAGGCCTTAATCTACCTACGTAAGGTTTTAATATCCCTGAGGCTACTTGGTCGCTTATCAAAATTAGAAGTCCAATACCGATGAAGGTGACTAACAAATTTCCTTTCTCATGCTTTACCATCATATAGATGAGTAGTGCATAAAGGGGTATCCAAATCCACTTGTCGCTGACCCAAGGCATTAAAAAGTCAAATAGGTCATTATGAGCCCCATTTATGAGCTTAAAAAGCGACTTGTCCCATTGTTCAAGTTGGTTGATCATTTGGTCCAATCAATTCCTTTTTTAAGTAGTCGGAGCGTATCTGATTCTAATGATTTGATTGGAGGGGAGTAGTCATATTCCCAGCCAGCTTCCGGTGGTAAGCTCATTAGAATAGATTCGGTTCTTCCGTCTGTTTCTAACCCAAACTTTGTGCCTCTATCTATTACAAGGTTGAATTCAACATATCTGCCTCTTCTCAGTCGTTGCCAGTTCTTCTCTCGTGCCCCGAATGGTTTACCGGCATTTCTATTCATGATGTAGGTATAGATTGGAGCGAAGCAAAGTCCAATATCTTTTATAAAGTTGAATAGATCTTCTTTAGAGTGCTCTTTGTCTTCAGAAACATGATCGAAGAATATCCCTCCAATGCCACGCGTTTCATCACGATGTTTGATAAAAAAATAGTCGTCTGCCCAATGCTTGTATTCTGGGTAGTAGAATGGATCATGCTTGTCACAAACGGCTTTTAATTTTTGATGAAAGAAAGTAGCATCCTCTTCGTCTACATAGTGTGGGGTTAAGTCAATGCCTCCACCAAACCAGTACGTCCCATTGGACATCTCAAAGTACCTGATATTCATGTGAATGATAGGAACCCAAGGGTTTTCAGGATGTAAAACGATCGAGACACCAGTAGCGAAGAAATCACCTTCCGTTAACCCAAAAGACTTCAATAATTTTTCAGGAGTTTTGCCATGAACCTCAGAGAAGTTTACTCCACCTTTTTCGATGATATTGCCGTGTCGTATAATACGGCTTCTACCTCCTCCTCCTCCTGGTCTGTTCCAATTGTCTTCTTGAAATTCGCCAAGGCCATCAGCTTTTTCTAATTCGGTGCAGATATGATCTTGTATGTTCTTGAAAACGCTAGCGATATGTTCTTTGTCTATCTGAGGCATGATGCAAAAATATCAGAATATTCTGAGGGAGGATTAAAAGTATAAAAAAGCTAAACTGTCAACTCATTGTGAGAGTTATATGAAAGATAACCTAACGATCGGTAGGTTTTTCTATTAGCCGTTAAATTATTGCTTATTTTTGAGTCGAAACGCCAATTACGCTATGGAATTGTCACAGGATAAAAAGACTAACACTTCAAAAGAGAAAGACATCAATATTCCTAAAAAGACTTTAGAAAAGGCATATCGCCTTATGCATACCGCCAAAAACATGGCGATTCTGTACGATGAAAATCGTGCTGTATGCAGTAAATACGTACATAGCACTTCCAGAGGCCATGAGGCGATCCAATTAGCGGCAGCCTTTCAGCTACAAGCGTATGATTTTGCAGCTCCTTATTACAGAGATGAGTCTATGTTACTGGGTATCGGACTGCAGCCGAATGAGTTAATGCTTCAGTTAATGGGTAAGAAAGATGATCCATTTTCAGGAGGAAGGACTTACTATGGTCATCCATCACTCAAACGTGAGGGGTTTCCAACAATTCCGCACCAAAGTTCAGCCACAGGCATGCAGGCAATACCTGCTACGGGTATGGCACATGGTATTCATTACTTAGAAGAACAAGGTCTTTTGGGTTCTAATAACAAACCAGTGGTCTTATGTTCCTTAGGAGACGGTTCGGTTACCGAGGGTGAAGTATCAGAGGCTATGCAAATGGCTGTCCTTCACAAATTACCGGTTGTGTACTTAATTCAGGACAATGATTGGGGTATTTCAGCAACAGGCAAAGAGATGCGAGCTATGGATGCCTATGAATTTGCCGCTGGATTCAAAGGGATGGAGCGAATGCGTGTGGATGGTGCCGATTTTACGGCTTCGTTTGAGGGTATGAAAACGGCCTTCGATTATGTTCGAGAAAATAGAGCGCCAATTTTGGTTCATGCAAAAACACCTCTTCTAGGGCATCACACTTCTGGTGTACGGAAAGAATGGTACAGAGGCGATTTTGATCTCGAAGATCACCAGAAATCTGACCCAATCCCCACACTACGCAAAGACCTTAAAAAGGCCGGTTATAAAGAGTCAGATATTATTAAGATAGAAGATGAGACTGTTGTCTTTGTTCAGGCAGAATATGCAAGAGCACTGAATGCTGATGACCCAGACCCGGCAACAATCTTTGATCATGAATTTGCACCGACACCAATCACTGAGGAAAAGGGACAGCGCAAACCTAGAGGTGCCGAGAAAGTAGTAATGGTGGATGCTGCATTACATGCAGTTGATGATATTTTAAGAAATACGCCTAATGCCTTGTTTTATGGGCAAGATGTTGGGGGAACACTAGGCGGTGTATTCAGAGAGGCGGCTACCCTTGCTCAAAAGTATGGAGATAGTAGAGTTTTCAATACGCCAATTCAAGAAGCTTACATAGTGGGGTCAACTGCTGGTATGAGTGCCGTTGGCGCTAAGCCAATTGTTGAGATCCAGTTTGCAGATTATATCTGGCCAGGATTAAACCAGTTAGTAGAAGAGCTCTCAAAAAGTTGCTACCTATCTAACGGGCAATTCCCTATTCAGTCACTTATTCGAGTCCCGATTGGTGCTTATGGTGGAGGTGGGCCTTATCATTCGGGTTCTATTGAGTCAACCTTGCTTAATATTAGAGGTATTAAAGTAGTGTATCCATCTAACGCAGCTGATATGAAAGGTTTGATGAAGGCTGCTTTTTATGACCCGAATCCTGTCATTATGCTTGAGCATAAAGGATTGTATTGGTCGAAGGTGCCTGGCACCGAGGGAGCTAAGACTTTTGAGCCCGACTCGGAGTATATCATTCCATTGGGCAAGGCTTTAGTAGCGCAGGAAGCATCGGCTGAAGCCATTGAAAATGGTGAGTCATGTACTGTAATCACTTATGGTATGGGTGTTTATTGGGCAAAAGCCGTTAGCAAGAAATTTAAGGGAAGAATAGAAATACTTGACCTGAGAACTTTAAACCCATTAGACTGGGAAGCCGTAGTTGCTTCTGTAAAAAGACACAACAAAGCACTTGTTCTGACTGAGGAGCCATTAATGAATTCATTTGCAGAGTCATTGGCTGGTAGAATCTCTCAACACTGTTTCCAAGTGTTAGATGCACCAGTGATGGCCTATGGAGCCGAGAATCTTCCTGCTATTGCTTTGAATGTAGACTTAGAGAAAGCCATGTTGCCTACTCCTGAGAAAGTTGAGAAGGTAATAGGAGATTTGCTTAACTATTAGAAAGCATAACCAACAGCAATATTGTAGACGATCTGGTTAGGTCGCTTGAATAGACCTTGCCAACGCTCACCCTCTGGAAATCTAGGGTCCTTAATTTTATGGCCTGCATCTAGCCTGAAAACCAAGAAAGAAAAGTCTAGTCTAATGCCTATTCCTGCCCCAATGGCTAATTCTTTATAGAAGTCGTTGTAGTCAAATTTAGCTCCTTGCGAAATACGAACGACCTCGCCCTCTGCTGGCGCTTCAAATTCAGTAAGCCTCCATATATTTCCTGCATCGATAAAGAACGCCCAGTCTAAAAAGCCTGATATCTTTGCTCGATATTCAGCGTTCAACTCAATTAGTACTTCACCAGGTTGTTCAAATTGATAACTGTCGGCACCAGTTCTATTGGCTTTGAGTTCTCCATTTTCAATGATATTTTGGCCAAACTCATCTAATTCGTAGGGGAAGGCCGATCCTGGGCCCAAGCGCCTCGGGTTCCAAGCGCGATTACTGCTGCTACCACCTGCAAAGAAGTACTTCTCATATGGCAATGCATTATTGCCACCATAAGGGTCGGCAATACCACCATTTAACCTAAAGACAACTGATTTATTAATACCGAGTGGTACTTGCCTTCTATAGTCTACTTGTAGCTTATAGAATTGGTAGCTTTCTAAATCGTTATTGTCCAAAAGGGCTTGCCCAACAATGTCGTAAATGGTGCCTCCAGATTCGACAAAAAACCTCAGGTAACTCGAGGGGCTCGCGGGATCGCCATAGTTAAAATTGTAAGTCGCATTAAAGGACGAGCTGGAGACAAACGATCTATTGAACGAGAAGGCTAATGTATTGCCTTGTAGTAATAGATCATCTAATTGTTGCTGAAAACCAGATTCAGGGTTAATCTCTGTGTCAATAAGACTAATATCTGCCAAATTGAAAGAGTAACTCTTCGTTCCTCTCAGGTTTTGCCAAGTATAGGCAAATACTCCGTTCAGATTACTTCTCACATACTCAGGGCGATCAGTGAAATTGTATCCTAATGATAGCCTTGTTCTAGGATTGAAAGTCATTTTGTTCAATCCTCTAGACCTGAATGGGGTAATGAACCTTGGGAAAGTTAATGACGTATTGACTCCGTATTGTATCGTTCTCAATACTTGACTTTGGTCTGAGGCGGAACTAACTCCATCTATACCTACAAAGACGCCTATTTGAAAAATCTCAGAACCACGAAATATATTTCTATTCTTCAGGCTGGCATTGTATAGGGGCCCTGGTAAT
>DLQN01000116.1 GCA_002477595.1 Roseivirga sp. UBA7431 | reverse complement strand
CCAGTAGTGGTAGCAGCTAAGCCACCCATGGCCGTTTCTTTATAACGCGTCTCCATACTCTGACCTACTTCACCCATGGCTTCTACACATTCGTCTACGGGAATAACCGCACTAACATCTGCCAAGGCGATTTGTGCTGAGCTATTGGCAATAGCAGCTGCGCTCGCATTACGCACTACGCAAGGTACTTCTACCAGTCCAGCAACGGGATCGCAAATCAAACCCAGCATACACTGAATGGTAATGGCAACGGCATTAAACACTTGATCAATACTTCCACCTAAACAGTACACCATAGCACCTGCACCCATGGCAGCAGCACTTCCTGTCTCTGCTTGACAACCACCGACAGACCCAGCGATTGAAGCTCTTTTTTCCATGATTAAAGCAATTCCAGCTCCAACTAAAAGACCTTCCTGTATACTCCTATCTGAGATATCATGGATTTCTTGTAAAGTAACAAGTACCCCTGGCAGAATGCCCGAAGCACCTGCGGTTGGTGCAGCCACAACACGACCCATACATGAATTGACTTCTTTGGCAGCTAGTGCCCTTGAAATCAAAACTTGAAACTCTCGTGATAAAACAGGTTTAGGGTAGTTATAAACCTTTTTCGCACCATTGTTAATCATTCCAGACCGCGAAGTCATTTCCTCTGTTAAACCTGTTTGAACGGCTTCCTTCATCACGCTATAGGCATTTTCTAAACCAACCCACATCATCTCTTCGGTAGCCTGCTTCTGGTCTACCTCATACTCAATGACTGATTGTGGCAATGAAACATCATGCGTGGTACAGTATTCCTTCCAACCCTTAAAATCTTCAAACAAAAAGCTCATGTCAAATCCGTTTGCTCAAAGCTAATCCATTTTACGCAAACGATTGAACATAAAAACTTCAGTTATTTCAAATCATCAATTGCTATCTTTGCTGCATGGAATTGCAGAACGACTTATTGATTAGAGCGGCAAAAGGGGAAAAGACAGAAAGAACGCCTGTGTGGCTGATGCGCCAAGCTGGAAGGATCCTTCCTGAGTACCGTGCAATAAGAAATTCTCTCAGTGGCTTTATTGAATTGGTCACTACACCAGAGCTAGCGGCAGAAGTAACTATCCAACCGGTAGATATTTTGGGTGTCGATGCTGCCATTATCTTTTCTGATATTTTGGTAATTCCTGAGGCCATGGGTCTCAAATACGAAATGGTCGAGAAGCAGGGCCCTTGGTTCCCCGAAACGATTAAAGGCTATGATGATTTCAATAAGCTAAAAAAGGCAGACGTTGAATCGGATTTGGGTTATGTGCTCGAAGCCATTAAAATCACCAAAAAAGAATTAAACGGACGTGTGCCATTGATCGGTTTTGCCGGTGCCCCATGGACTATCTTCTGTTATATGATCGAAGGTCAGGGAAGCAAAACTTTCTCTAAAGCGAGAAGGATGTTGTATACCGAACCACTTTTGGCAGATCAGCTATTACAACTCATTACTGATAGTACAATTGATTATCTAAAAGCACAGATTAAGGCAGGTGCTGATATCGTTCAGGTTTTTGACTCATGGGCAGGTATTTTATCGCCAGATCATTACCAAAAATATTCGATGAAGTACATCACACAGATTTGTGATGCCATCAATGACGTACCAGTGACGGTATTTGCTAAAGGAGCCTTCTTTGCACGTCAAGAGATGCGTCACCTCAATTGCCAAACGATCGGCTTAGACTGGAATATGGATATTAAAGAGTCAAGAAGGTTGATTGGAGAAGGGAAGACTTTACAGGGCAACCTTGATCCGTGTGCACTATATGGTTCTACCGTAGAAATTGAAAAAGCTACGCGCAACATGTTGGATAGTTTCGGTACAAGTCGACACATTGCCAACCTCGGTCATGGGGTTTATCCCGACACAAACCCTGATAAAGTCAAGGTGTTCATTAATACCGTAAAAGAGTACAGCGCTGTCATGCATAGCGAAGTCGACTAATCTACTGAGTAGATTTCTCTTTCTTTCAAGAGCAGATTCCAGGACTATACTTCTTTATAGGTGGGATGAAAAAGGGTCAAGACCCAAAAACTTCTGCGCCACATCACACGCCTGATTTTTACTTGGATGATTCAGGACTCCTCGTTGGCATTAAGCTATTAAGCAGAATGGTGGTGGACTATGGGGAAAAGAAGAAATAGTAAACTTTCGTCATTGCGAAGTAAAGAAGTGAACGAAGCAATCTCCAAAACCTTTAGGAGATCCTGTCGGTCATACTTCCCTCAGGATGACGTTAAGCTACAAGTAATCTTCTCTAACTGGGCTAAAGACATCTAAGAGCTGACAATCTGTAATGGCTTGGCCGCTATGGATTGCATTGGAAGGAATGACAGCGATATCACCCGCTTTCATTAGTTTGGATTCGCCCTCAAGGGTTAATTCAAATTCTCCTGAAATTACTTGTGCCGCTACTTGCTCATGCGGATGACTGTGTTCAGGCAATACACTTCCAGCTTTGATGTCCCAATAGGCGAGCGTCATTTTTTCAGCATGCACAAATTTGACTGAGAAGCCTGGCAGCAACTCTTTTGATTCAATATGCTCTAAACTGATAAATGGCATTAGTCAAAGATCTTTTGATCGTTTGCTTCTTTGGCAAGATCGTCTTTATCAATCGGCACGACACCGACATGCTCACACACTAAGCCTCCCCCAAGATTAGCCAATGCAGCCGTTCGCTTAGCGTCAAGCCCAGCAGCTAGTCCACAAGCAACAATACTAATGACCGTGTCTCCTGCACCTGACACGTCTGAAATTTGACGGATATGAGCAGGGATAAGGTGTGTGTCTCCGTTGTCTTTGATAAAAACTCCATGCTCAGAAAGGGTGATCATTATCATTTGAGCATTTAAAACTTCTTGTAAAGCTTTTGCTCCTGCCTTGACAGATTCTAAGTCAGTCGGATCACATTCGATCTTCAAACCTTCTTTCAACTCTTTCAAGTTCGGCTTAAAGAGGGTTGCTCCCTTGTAGTCTAAAAAGTTTCTCTTTTTCGGATCTACCACAGTTGGTATCCCTAATCTATTTGCTTCAGCAATGGTCTCGGAAATAATCGTTTTGTTAATTACTCCTTTGTCATAATCTTCAAAGATTACGGCATCACATTCTGGAAGCAAGTTCTTGATGTGGGCTAACAAGCTTTTCTGCTCAATGGCAGATAAGGCCTTATCCGTTTCATAGTCTACTCTTAGCAATTGATGCGCCCCAGAGAGTACTCGCTCCTTCACGGTAGTCTGACGATCAGAACTTACGATTACTCCTTTTCCAGGAATGTTCCGCTCTTTCAATCTTTTCAAGAAAAACTCACCATCGATATCATCACCAACAATGGCACATAGAATTGGTGTTGCTCCTAAGGCCTGAACGTTGAGCGCTACATTTGCAGCACCACCGAGTCGCTTTTCCTTTTTTGTTGCTAATACAATGGGAACTGGAGCTTCAGGTGAAATTCTTGATACGCCTCCAAAGACATAGGAATCAACCATTACGTCCCCAATGACAAGAATCTTCAGTTTACTGATGGCTTCAAATAGGTCGTTAGCGTCTGAAAAAGTCATTTATGAAAGTTTAGACAGGGATTCTTTAATTCTTTTTATCGCTTCTCTCAAGTCTTCTTCCGAAGCAGCATAAGAAAGTCGAATACAATTATCATCACCGAAAGCTTCGCCTGTGACTAGGGAAACTTGCGCGTGATCTAAAATATAAATGCAAAGGTCGCCAGCGGTATTTATAGTTGTTTCGCCATCAGACTTCCCGAAGTAGGCACTCACGTCTGGAAAGAAATAGAATGCGCCTTGTGGAATATTGGTCTTGAAGCCTGGTATCTCATCTAAAAGGTCCTTCACCAAATCTCTTCTTCTGAGATACTCTTTGCTCATCTCATAGGTTGGCCCCAAATCTGAGGTCAGCGCAGTAAAAGCAGCTCTTTGAGCAATACCACAATTCGCAGAAGTGAATTGCCCTTGTACTTTGTTACATGCTTTCGCTAACCAAAGTGGCGCTCCAATATAACCGACTCTCCATCCTGTCATGGCAAATCCTTTGGCCATTCCATTGACGGTAACCGTTCTATCAATCATACCAGGCAAAGCACCAATACTGGCATGTGCTCCTGTATAGTTAATGTGCTCGTAAATTTCATCTGCAATAACGACTAGGTCATCATGCTTCAGCACTACTTTAGAAAGCTCTTCAAGCTCACCTTTAGTAAAAACTGAACCTGTTGGGTTACAGGGGGAAGAGAAAATTAATGCCTTCGTTTTAGGTGTGATAGCAGCAGCCAATTGGTCAGCCGTTACTTTAAAGTCAGACGCTATATCACCTTTGACGTATACAGGAATTCCGCCTGCTAATTCAATCAAAGCAGAATAGCTTACCCAGAAAGGTGCAAATACTACTACCTCATCGCCTTCATTGATAATGGCTTGAAAGATATTGGCAATGGACTGCTTAGCCCCGTTAGATATTACTATTTGATCTGCGCTATACGCTAGACCATTTTCTCTCTTGAATTTGTCTGAAATGGCTTGACGCACATCAAGATAACCGTTGACTGGTGGGTAGCCAAAGTACTTCTCTGTATCAATCGCGTCTTTCGCTCCTTCTTGAATGTGCTTCGGTGTTTTGAAGTCAGGCTCGCCTAGGCTCAAACTGATCACATTGACACCTTTGGCCTTTAATTCTCTAGCCTTGGCAGCCATAGCCAGCGTAGCCGACTCTGCCATATTTCTAATACGATCTGAAAGCATTTCCATATTCGGACTTATTCGTATGTTGTTCTAGTTATTATACTTCTTCCCAAGGTCACTTCATCGGCAAACTCTAGTTCTCCTCCGATAGGTATTCCTCTGGCAATTGAAGTGATCTTAATGCCAAATTCCTTGAACTTCTTGGTCAAGTAAAATGCTGTTGTATCGCCCTCCATTGTAGGGTTTAGTGCTAAAATTACCTCTTCTATTTTTGGCTCACTATCTTTTAGCCTTTTTATTAAAGTCTCAATATTAAGCTCCTCTGGGCCTATGCCTTCTATAGGGGAAATCACACCTCCCAGCACATGGTAGAGTCCGCGATATTGCGCAGTATTTTCAATGGCGATTACATCTGGAGTATCCTCAACCACACAAATAGTGGTTAAATCTCTTTTGATCGTTTTGCAGGTACAATCAGTAGTATCTGAGATGATATGACAAGTATCGCAATACTGTGTATCCTCTCTTAGACGGTTCAGGGCATCCGAAAGATGAGTCGTGGTCATCTTGTCTTGCTTCAAGAGATGGAGTACTAATCTTAACGCAGTCTTCTTGCCGATTCCTGGTAGTTTAGATATCTCCTCGATTGCATTTTCAACAAGTTTGGGAGGGAAATTCAAAGTTCTTTTTGATGATTAAAGAGTATATCACATAACTGTGGCTGTGATGCCGGCATCCAAGATGTTCTCACACATTGGACGTAATTCTGTAAACGAACCTGTCTTCACAGTACATTTTCCTTTATAATGAATCAGGTAAGTGCATTGCTCAGCTTGTTCAGCAGAATGACTACAAATCTTTATGAGTGTGTTGATCACGTGCTCAAAAGTATTGACATCATCATTGAAAACGACCAGATCACAAAGGTCATCCTCAACGGCTACTTCCATTAATTCAACTGCCTCTTCTTCTTGGTAATTCAAACGCATTGATTAGAATTTTTTACAAATTTAGTAAAATTTCAGCTCTCAAGCCACCCAAGACTTATTGGTTCTTTTGCTCGATATTCTCCATCCGTTGCATCAGAACCTTTAATTGCTCTTCCACAGAATGAACCTTTTCTTCTATCCTCTTAGGGGAGATTAAATGAGTACTCAATTTACCTTTGACCAACCACAATTCTATAAGAATAGCTTCATTAATGGATACTGGTTTAAAGCTCGGGTTATCAGCCGATAACTCTAAATTCTCTATGCTATCAAGTCGACCTACTGCAATCACTTCTTTCGTTACAGCCAAAAGCACAGCGCCTTGGTATTTATCCTCAAGAGCAGAAGCATCAATCTTTTCACAAAACAGAAAATCTCCATGGTGTATCCCTTGCTGATCGACCACCATATGATCACCAGTCATTTCAAATAGTCTTTGCACTCCAGTTCCCGAAAATGGTAACTCGCACTTGGGTAAAGAATCTAAATAATCTCTTTTTTGATGATTAACGAGATAGTTAAGCTGTTGAGATTGAAGTACTAGACTTGCCTTACTCGTTTGTTTGGATGGAGGCACTCCTTGATGCAGCGCATCAAGTTTTTGATTAACAAGGTTGAAGCCATAGAGATCATTAACAGTTAGCTCCTTGGTCAATAACACATCTATAGACAAGCCAAAATAATGAGCAATTTCGATCAAGTTTTGAATTTTAGGCTCAGACCTACCCTCTTCATATGCCCCTACAGACGGTCTTGCCAAATTAAATAATTCAGCAAATTTAGCCTGCGATAGCTTCCTAACGGCTCTAATACGCTTTATGTTCTGTCCTACGTATGACATTGAAAAATAATTGCTAATTTTTTGAGCATATCTAAAACTTTTTGCATATTTGCTCCGTAAACATAGAGTAATTAATTCAAAACATAAACGGTCATGATTAAAAGTAAGCCCATTGGGCATCAATTCAAAAGTTTTAGGGTACCGCCAAATCTCTCAAACCCCAAGACTAATTTGTAATTACTTTGAATTGAATCAACAGTTTCAATAATTACAGCAGCAACATTGAGTAAGATCAATGCCATGATAAACTGATCAAACCTCTTGCTCAGAATGTCTTTGTCGTCCGCTTTATCTAGCGTTCTAAGTATCTTTTGTTTGGCCGTATAACTCATGTCTGAAAGATAAAGATTTAAGAGGCTTTGGTCACTCTCAAAAATTCAATGATATTGAAATTTAAGTAAACTCTGAAATTTCATGAGCCCAGGTTTGGTGATCGGCTTAATAGCCGGATATTTTGCGCTATTGATGGTTGTAGCTAGAATAACTTCTAAAGGCGCTACGACTAGCACCTTTTTTACAGCCAACAAACAGTCTCCATGGTTTTTAGTAGCCTTCGGCATGATCGGAGCCTCCTTATCCGGAGTTACTTTTATATCAGTACCTGGCGAGGTCGGAAATAGCTTTTTTTCCTACTTCCAAGTAGTTCTAGGCTATCTCTTGGGCTATCTGGTGATCGCCAAAGTATTGCTGCCGCTTTACTATCGACTTAATCTTGTTTCCATTTATGGATACTTAGAGCAGCGATTTGGCTTCTGGTCATACAAAACTGGATCTGCTTTCTTCTTGCTTTCGCGAGCGGTGCAAGCAGCATTCAGGCTATTTCTGGTTGCTATTGTATTGCAAACTGCCTTGTTCGATAGCTTCGGAGTTCCCTTCTGGGTCTCCGTAGCAGTGACCATTCTTTTGATTTGGGTCTATACCTTCAAAGGTGGTATTAAAACGATAGTTTGGACAGACACATTACAGACGTCATTTCTCTTAATTGCCGTAGTAACGACCATCTTCATCATTACCAAAGAGCTTGGCTGGAGCATATCCGAGGCCATTGGAGAAATTCAGGCAAGTGATTTATCAAAGACCTTCTATTTCGAATGGGGAAGTCCTAAGTTCTTTCTTAAACAGTTTATTTCTGGAGCCTTGATAGCCATTGTCATGACGGGTTTGGATCAGGATATGATGCAAAAGAACCTGACTTGCAAATCCCTGAAGGATGCGCAAAAAAACATATTCTGGTTTAGTGTCATTTTGGTGGTTGCCAATATTCTCATTCTGTGCATGGGGGCTCTACTGTATTTCTATGCAGAACAAAACGGCATTGAAATACCAGCAAGAACCGATGGTTTATACCCACTATTGGCACTTAATCACTTGGGAACTTTCGCTGGTGTAGTCTTCTTACTAGGCATTATTGCAGCAGCTTATTCAAGTGCAGACTCTGCGCTTACTGCCTTAACCACTGCCTTTTGTGTAGACTTCTTAAACTTTGATAACAAAGAAGAGTCAGAGAAAAAGCGTACTCGACTCAAAGTGCATATAGCTTTTTCCGTAATCCTGTTTTTAATCATTCTAGTGTTTAGTGCGATCAATGATGACAGTGTGATCAACTCCATCTTTAGGGCTGCAGGCTATACCTATGGCCCACTACTTGGGTTGTTCTCTTTTGGACTATTGACGAAAAGAAGCGTTCAAGATAAGTATGTAATGGTCGTATGCATCGCAGCACCGATACTATCCTATATCATTGATTTAAACACAGACGGCTGGTTTGGCTTCTTTGTGCTTGCACTCAATGGAGCGCTGACATTTTTAGGGTTACTAATGATCTCAAAGAAAGCGGGTACTAGCTCGTAATCTTTTTTCTCAGTTTAAGCGCAGCGATTTTTCTTCTTCTGCGCATATTCAATGACTCAACGGTCAAGGAGAAGAATACAGCAAAATAGATATAGCCCTTAGGAATATGTTCACCAAGGCCTTCTAAAACCAACATGAATCCAATTAGGATTAAGAAAGACATAGCCAACATCTGAAGTGATGGATGCTTGTTAATGAAGTTACTGATACGACCAGCAAACGTCATCATCACTATCATCGCGATAATAACCGCTACAATCATAATCATAACCTCAGTAGTCAATCCTACGGCTGTTAAGATGGAATCAAATGAGAATACCATGTCCAAGGCCACTATCTGAAGGATAACCTTACTCACAGAGGTCGCTACCTTTTTCTTTTCTTCATGTTCGTCCAATTCAAGTGATTCATGAATCTCTGTTGTACTCTTACCAATCAAAAACAGGCCGCCAATGATTAGAATAAGGTCTTTAATACTGATGTCATGCTCCAAGACGGTAAACAATGGTTCGGTGAAACCAATAATCCAACTGATGCCTAATAGTAGGCCAATTCGCATGACAAGTGCGAGAAATAAGCCTAGATTTCTTGTTTTACGCTGCTGATGTTCCGGCAGTCGATTTGAAATAATAGATATAAAAATGATATTATCTACCCCTAAAACAATTTCAAGAAAAGTAAGCGTGAGTAAGGCGATAATACCCTCTGAGGTCAGTAAGACTTCCATTTATAAAAAGCGTTGTCGTTCAATTCGAATGTTAAATATAGGGGAATTAGAGGGCTAGTTCCTCAGTCGGGTCCCAATAGACCTCTTTCAAGTTCTGAATTTTATCATTAACTACAATAACGCCTTCCGCCTCCAATCGTTCTTGCATTGGGTTGACCGTATCGAAATGATGTTTACCGGTTAATACTCCCGCTCGATTTACTACTCGGTGAGCAGGAACGTCATCCATGATATGCGAGGCATTCATTGCCCAACCCACTACTCTAGCGCTACCTTTTGAACCAAGATAGTGCCCAATGGCTCCATAACTTGTCACTCGTCCATGAGGTATCAAACGTACCACCTCATAGACGTTATTGAAGAAATTAGTGTGATCCTTTGCCATTTCAACTACAAACTTACAGCCTATTTACAAATGACATAACCAATTTACCATTAGCCACAGTCTTTTTGTGATTATAGATAATTAGGTTACTTTTCCTTTTTGCAATTAATGACAATCATTAACTCATAAATACAAAGCACTAGCTATAAATGGCAGTTCAAAAAGAAGAGTTCAGTAATCGGTGGGGTATTATTCTTGCAGCTTTAGGTATGGCCATTGGTGCCGGAAACCTATGGCGCTTCCCTAGAATTGCCGGTGAGTATGGAGGTACGTTCATCATCCTTTGGATGTTCTTTTTAGTGGTGTGGTCCATACCATTGCTCATGGCAGAACTAGCCATAGGCAAATACTATAAAAAAGGAACAATCGGATCTTTAGGCAGCTTGGGAGGTAAAAAATATACCTGGGTAGGGGTTTTTGTCACGCTTGTAACCATTGGCATCGCCTTTTACTATTCAGTAGTCACCGGCTGGTCATTGCGCTATTTCATGCTCAACACACAAAACTTAGCAGAATATATTTTTGGGTCGGGGGCTATGAACGATAAGATCGGTGATCCTGATTTGAATTTTCTGGATAACTTCTGGGCAGGACTTTCCAACTCAAGTTGGGAAGCTGTGCTATGCTACATTATTACTATTTCACTTGCCATTTGGGTGCTGGGCAAAGGCATTAAAAATGGTCTTGAAAAAGTCAACAAGATTCTAATTCCTACGCTGTTTATTTTGCTCATGGTAGTTTCTGCCTTTGCAATTCAAATGCCCGGTGGTTATCAGGGCTTGGAATACCTTTTTACCATAGATGTTGAATTATTCAAAGACCCTAAAATATGGATTGAAGCAATTACTGATTCTGCCTGGAGCACAGGTGCAGGCTGGGGGTTAATGATCACGATTGGAGCATTTTCAAGGGCCAAAGAAGATGTTACCCTCAACACCTTCTTAGGTGCATTTGGAAACAATACAGCTGCCTTATTAGCCGCTATGGCAATCTTGCCAGCAGTATTTGCTATGTCTGCTTCTGCAGATGAAGCCATTGAGTTCTTGCATGGTGGTAACACAGCACTAGTATTTACTGTATTACCACAATTATTTGCACAAATGCCCGGAGGACCCTTTCTATCATGGATATTCTTTGGTGCCTTCGCTATGGCAGCCTTTAGCTCTATTCTTCCGATGTTGCAGTTAATTATTAAAAATTTAACTGACTATGAAATTTCCAAAAAGAAGGCTGCCTTCATTGCAGGAGCGGCTTGTATTGTTGCTGGTTTTCCCTCCGCCTGGAGCTTAGCCGTTTTTGAAAATCAAGACTGGGTTTGGGGTGTCGGCCTGCTGGTGAGTGGTATCTTCATTGCCTTCTTAGTGCTCAAGTATGGCCCATTAAAATTCAAGAAAGACTTTATTGATGAAAATTCTGATTTCATAGTATCTAAATATTATTTCGCCACTATGATGGGCTTCATCTTTTTCGCAGGTATCTTTCTTACCTATTGGTGGATGGATCAAGGCTACAGCGAATACCCATGGTTTGACGCTGATGGTAACTGGAATGTTTTCGATAGATTTAGTAATGCAAGCATCATTACTCAATGGGGCTTGGCCTTGTTGATAGCAGTTACACTTAATGGATGGTTTTATAAAAAATTCGTGAAAAGATGAGTCAAGAAGCTATTATAGGTATGATTATATGTTTGACAATAACCGTTGGTGGTTTTCTATTCTTCTTGAGAATGGCGATAAAAGCAGATAAATAAAAGAATTAGTCTATTCCTCCACAGGTTTGTTGCAAACAAGACTATCTCATTGCATTTGCGATTGAAGTACGGCAATACCCTCATCAAAACTATGAGGACTGTAGCCTAACACTTTGATTGCTTTCTCAATAATTAGCCCTGTTTTTGGTGGACGCTTTGCTGTTTGTGTAAACGTAGACGAATCAGCCTTTTCCATTGTACTGGTGTCCAAATTGAAATAAGCAGCTGTCTTCAAAGCCATTTCATATGGTGTAAGTAGGTCTTTGCCTGAAATATTGAAAATACCTTCCGCTCTCTTTTCAGCAATAAGATAACAGCCCATCGCCAAGTCTTCTGCAAGAGTTGGGCTTCTTAACTGATCATCAACGACTTTAATTGCTTTACCGTCTTCAAGACTCTTCTTCACCCATAAAACAATATTCGTACGACTCATATCGTGCGCTATACCATACACGACAACCGTTCTCGCAATTGCATACCTGATACTGGAATTAAGAAGAAGTTTTTCTGCTGCCAACTTACTGTCTCCATAATAACTTATTGGATTCGCTTCAGCCTCCTCGTCATAGGGGCCATCCTCTCCGTCAAAAATGAAATCTGTAGATAGGTGCAAAAGGAAGCTTTTAGTTCTTTCGCAAGCTGCAATAAGGTATTCAACTGCATCTACGTTTTGTTTCCAGCAATCCTCGCGATCGGTTTCACATTGGTCTACATTGGTCATTGCAGCAGTGTGTATAACCACGTCTGGACTGTACTTGTCAATAACTTTATCTACTTGGGATTGATCTGTGATATCCATTTGGTCAAACCTGTAATTCGACTCTGGGTATGGTAAACGATTCGTCCCTCTTGCTGTCGCAATTAACTCATCCTGACCCTTGTCCAGTATTAGCTTGACAATTTTTTGGCCCAATAGACCATTTGATCCTGTAATTAGTACTTTCAATGAACTCTATTTTGGATATATGATGCCGTATTTCTTAGTAATCTCAGACTTGCTCATGCTAACTACTTTGATATCCATTCGAATATCTGCAAGTGGTTTATCACGTTGATTTGTCGCTACGCCAGCAATTTCATCTATGATACCCAAGCCTTCAACTACTTTACCAAAGACGGTATACTCCCCGTCTAAATGTGGCGCTCCACCGACAGTTGCATAAACTTCTTTTGCCCAATCAGGGTAACCAGGATCACCCTGAGGCCCAAAGCGCTCTTCTATGATCTCAATTGAATTAAAAATGAGATCGCGCTGTGCTTTGTTAAAATCGTAAGTAGAATCTGCTCTAGACTTTTCAACATGGTAATTAAACTTCTCTGTCAACTCAGGGTATCGTTCTGAGCTTAGCATTCGCTGAAAAAGACCGGAGAGTTTTAAATATTGTCGCCTATCAGCACGTACGACTAGCCCTTCATCATCGAACTTTTCACCATGAACGATATAGAACTGAGAACCACTCGACTTCTTTTCAGGGTTCCCAGCGTCACCAGTCCTGGCAGCAGCCAAAGCTCCTTTTTCGTGGATATATTTCTCAGCCACAAATTCTGCCGGCAATGTATAACCTACCCCTTCTTCTTCCTTGCCTGTGGCAAGGTTACCCGTTTGAATCATAAACTCATTGATGACTCTATGAAAGAGCACAGAGTCGTATTTTCCTGATTTAGCCAACTCAAGAAAATTAGCTTTGTGTACAGGTGTTTCGTCAAAAAGAACAGCCGTCATATCACCATAAGGTGTAGAGATAATAATGACTTCATCTTGTTCTGGTGAACAGCTGAAAATGAAGACCATCAATAGCAGGCCGATTAGCACTTGGAGTTTCATATGCTTAAGGTTGAATCTAAGTGAAGTTACATTACACAAGTTGATATCCATATCCGTTCTTATAATTCTTCCATGGAACTCGTTCATTAAGGCACAAAAAAAGGGGCCATTTTCATGAACCCCCTATATTTTTAATACCCCTTTGCTTATTGCTCTAAGGCAACAGGATACTTGTACTCATATTTTTCTTCAATCTCAGCGCGAGGCATCTTCTCTACTGAAATAAACATCCGCACGTCTTCCACAGGTCTATCGCCTGGTGCTGTTTGAACCATCGCAATGTTATCAATGATATCAAGGCCAGAAATCACTTTACCAAATACAGTATATTGATCATCTAGAAAAGGAGTTCCTCCAACAGTCGAATATTTCTCAATACGATCTTCTGCCATTTTAAAAGTTCTACCAGTAAGCTCAGTAAGTCTATCCAAAGTAGAATTGACTTTGGCTTCAATTGCAGCATTATCACCAGGATTCTCTGTCATAACAGCTTGATACTCTTTTGCTAAATCACTTTCAGGCAGAGTTTGCATACATTCTCTGAACGCTGCAATAATCTTACCCTGATCAGTTCCTTCAAGTTGAGCTCGTGGCGTCACAGTTCCTTGAACAACATAAAATTGACTTCCACTAGAAGCTCTTTCTGGGTTTACTTGATCGCCCTGTCTAGCTGCAGACAATGCTCCTTTTTCATGAAATAATGAAGTCACAAATTCTGCTGGAATGGTATAACCTGGTCCACCAGAACCAAGAGGTTGGCTTGGGGCAGCATTTTTAGACCCTGGATCTCCTCCTTGTATCATAAAGCTGTTAATAACCCTATGAAAAATAAGGCTGTCATAAAAACCGTCATTGACAAGCTTTAAAAAATTCTCTTTGTGCTTAGGCGTCTCGTCATAAAGGATCGCCTTCATCTCGCCCATATTTGTTTTTATAGTGACTAAGTAGTCATCACCAGCTGCTGCAGGAGTTTCTGATGATTGTGAATCACCACAGCTAACAATTAATAGTGTTAAGCAAACAGCACTTAGTAAGTGAAATATTCTATTCCTCATTTATCTGATTTTTAATGTCTTTTAAAATTCTTTCTCCGCCCGAAGATAATACTTCTCTGGCAAGTTTTTCCCCTAAATTGAAAGCTTCATTTGAATGCCCTATAACTTTATGGCAAATTCTTTCTTCTCCATCTAAACTTATAATGCCGCCTTCAATCTCAAGTTCGGTCCCCTGGAGCTTCGCCATGGCAAATACAGGTATGCTGCAACCGCCATCAACCGCCTTTAAAAAGGCTCTTTCGGCCAGTAAACAAGTTTCTGTATCGGTGTGGTTCAAAGTTTCTCTGATGGCTGCTGATTTGTCTATGTCTAAGTTAGCATGCACTTCTATGGCTACACTTCCCTGACCCACGGCAGGAATGAACTCGTCAAGCGAAAGCTCTTTGCAGATCATATCTTCATAACCCATCCGATAAACGCCTGCATAGGCTAACAGAAGTGCATCACAAGCACCTTCTTCCATTTTACGAATCCTGGTTTGAAGATTTCCTCTAACGGCTATCGTCTTGATATTAGGATAGTAGCGCTTTAATGTGGCCACTCTTCTGGTAGATGATGTACCTAAAACAAAACTAGCATCCGTATTTATTACTAAGCCGACTTTTTTACTTATGATCACATCATTGGCTTTTTCTCGCTCCATGAATGCAATCAAATTAAAGCCTTTTGGCAAAACGGACTGCATATCCTTGGCACTATGAACAGCAATATCAATTTGACCTGCTGCTAATTGATCTTCTATTTCTTCTGTAAAAACCCCTTTGCTACCGATCTTTGCTATAGACACATCTAGTATCTTATCACCTTTAGTTTCAATGGTGATAATCTCTGTTTCAAAACCAGCTACTTTAAGCTTTTCTTCCACATGATAGGCCTGCCATAGCGCCAGTTTACTTCCTCTGGTGCCAATTCGTATTTTCATGAAGTGGTTAATTTTGATTTCACACCTCTTCTCTTCGGCTGATTCGCCTCTATATACTTGACAATTTCTCCAGCAATATCAACATCAGTGGCCTTTTCAATACCTTCCAAACCTGGCGAGGAGTTTACCTCAAGAATAAGAGGACCTCTGCTTGATTGGAGTAGATCGACACCTGCAACGGAGAGTCCGAGCGCGTCCGCAGCCTTAACCGCAGCGGATTTTTCCTTTCGAGAAAGTTTAACTATTTCAGCCGAACCACCTCGATGGAGGTTGCTCCTAAATTCACCATCAGCTCCAGTCCTCTTCATTGCTCCAACAACTTGTCCATCAACAATGAAAATTCTTAAGTCAGATGCCTTCGCCTCTTTAATAAATTCTTGTACAATAATTCTAGCCTTCAAACCATGAAATGCTTCAATTACCGATTGTGCAGCCTTGCGCGTTTCTGCCAAAACAACGCCTAGGCCCTGGGTCCCTTCAAGGAGCTTTATGATAACAGGAGCTCCTCCCACATGATCAATTAGACTTTTTTCTTCTTTTGAATAATTAGTAAAGGCTGTTTTCGGCATAGGCAAGCCCGCTCCAGATAGAATTTGCAGACTCCTCAGCTTATCCCTTGACCTTACGATTGCCTGAGAGTATGTTGCGCTAAAAACACCCATCATTTCAAACTGTCTCACTACAGCAGTACCATAAAAAGTGACTGAAGCACCTATTCTTGGCACTATGGCGTCAACATCATCAATCTTTTTCCCATTATAATAAATGGCTGGGCCTTCTGATTCGATGACTAAATCACATCTCAAATGATCAATAACGACCCCTTCATGACCACGACTTCTAATGGCTTCTATTAACCTTCTTGTGGAGTATAAGTTGGCATTTCTTGATAGAACTGCAATTTTCATTTTTTTAACTTTTGTTTGTAAGAGAGGTTCTTTTCGCTAACGTTTACGACAAACCTGTCGGTCAGAAATTTCCGACCTATTAGTATTGGGAATTTCATCTTGCTTCTGTCCGCTAAGGAGAGCTCCAATTTCTTCTTCTTTCCAAAAAGAACAATTGAAGTATCTATGACGTAGCGCGTTTCGGTAATGCCGTTCGAACTTCGAATTTTTCTCTGTTCAAAGGCTGTAGTGCTGAATCGTCTTGCTTTTTTCTCCTGAATTCTACTGCCCGCAATATAAAACGTAAGGGTTTTGACTCCATCAATTACTTTTACTTTGACGCGAGAGCAGTTAATAGAGGAAGTATAAGCTCCAGTATCAATCTTTACTTCAATATTAAGTAAGCCTAATTCTGGCAAATCAACTTTATCTTGCCTTCCAATTATGGTTAAGTGTTCTGTCATTTAAAAGCCTTACGCACGCGCAATTTGAGCAATCGTAAGCGATAAATCAAGAAACAAGATTTTTGGGTTAGCGTTCCTTTCGATGTGGTATTGTGCCTCATCTAGCTTTGGAGATACCTCCATTATCTTTTCTGCTGTGAACACCGTTCCGAACTTCTGTATAAAGTCTAGCTCATTCTCTGGAATTCTACAAATTTCAGTTGCGGCTGATGAATAGATGAGTGACTCTCTCATTAGGCTAGAACCAACACTTAAGAGCTCCTTCTGGAATTCCTTCCCATTCTTCTGAAATTCGTCAGCCATTTTTACCAGCTCACTAAAGTTGTATGTGAAACACTGTCGAAACCAATTTTTAAAGTAGTCTTGCGTTTCATTATCCTCCCCATCGACCATCTGGAGAGCAGTTCGCATACTGCCCTCAGCCATATAGGCGATGTGAGCTGCTCGTTCAGCAGTTACACCGTCTACGGTAATAGCATTTTTAATTTCCACATCTGAGAAAGATGGGATCCTAAATTGTTGCGTTCTGGATAAAATTGTAGTCAATAACTTACTAGCATCATTTGAAACCATCAGAAATACTGTTTTCTCCGGTGGCTCTTCGAGAACCTTAAGAATACCGTTGGCTGCGTTGGCATTCATCAATTCTGGCAACCAAATGATCATGACCTTAAATTGCCCTTCAAATGCCTTGAGGGATAATGCCTTGACGATGTTTCTACTCTCTTGACGCGGAATCATTAAGAGTTTATTCTCCCAGCCGAAGTGGCTACTCCAATCAGAGACGTTGCCGTAAATGGAACTTAACAGGAATGTTCTCCATTCGACTAAAAATTTCTCACTCGTAGCATCTTCTCGTTTCAACTTAGCAGTTGCAGAAGACGGAAATATAAAGTTGACGTCAGGATGGATAAACTTGGCATTCTTCAGACAAGAAGAACATGTTCCGCAAGCATCATCTGCCAATGGGTTCAAACAATTCAAGTAAGTGGCAAATGCCAAAGCCATCGCCAAGTTGGCACTGCCTTCGGTTCCTGCGAAGAGTTGGGCATGCGCCACATGGTTAGCCGCCACTGCTTCAATTAGCTTTTGCTTTGAGGTCTCTAACCCTGGAATATCTTGGAACCTCATGCCTTATTCTCCCAAACTCTATAAGCTGAAGTGTCCTCGAATATGGTATGCAGCATTTCTCTTTCGGAATCATCAAGTTCAACACCTCTTCGTTTCATAACTGCTTCAGCCACCTCGTAAAATTTACTTAATTGGAATGTAGTCAATCCACTAGCGCCACCCCATGCAAAAGAGGGAACAAAATTTCTTGGATAACCAGACCCAAAAACATTGGCGCCTACACCAACCACCGTACCTGTATTGAACATGGTATTAATACCGCACTTCGCATGGTCACCCATCATGAGTCCACAAAATTGCAAACCAGTATTAGCAAATCTACCCGTATTGTAGTTCCATAATTTAACTGCTGTGTAATTATTTTTAAGGTTGGAAGTATTGGTGTCTGCTCCTAAATTACACCACTCACCAATCACTGAATTTCCTAAGAATCCATCATGACCCTTATTTGAATAACCAAAGATGACGGAGTTACTAATTTCACCTCCCACTTTGGAGTAAGGGCCAATGGTACTATCTCCTTTAATTTTGGCTCCCATATTCACATGTGATCCCTCGCACAGGGCAAAAGCACCCTTTATGATCGCACCTTCATGTATTTGCGCATTTTTACCAATGTAGATTGGTCCGTCCTCTGCGTTCAGAATAGCCGCACGGATGCTTGCTCCCTCTTCTATGAAAATATTCTCTACCCCGTAAACCACAGTGTGCGGATCCGTGATCATGGCTGATGTACGTCCATCAGTAATCAATGCATAATCGGAAATGATTTGTTCCTTGTTGAATTGAAAAATATCACAAGGGTTAGAAATCAAACGAAAGGACTCATGATATGTAATTTCCTCTTTGCCCTCTCCATTTGAGGCTAGCTCTTGCTCACCAGAAATTAGTTTCTGACCCTCCTTTAAAGACTTGATAGCACCAACGAGCGAGGAATCCGGGCATAAGCCTCCATTGACTCGAATACCCGCATTATTGGATTTGAATTTAGCGGAAAGATAGTCTTCGGTTGCAAATCCGATGTTGAACCCATGGTGCTCCCACTTTTCGGAAATCTTCAGGATTCCAATTCTAATGTCCGCAATTGGCCTTGTAAAAGTGAATGGCAATAAGCTGCGTCTTGTCTCTGCAGGATCAAATAGGGTGATGTCCATGCACAAAAATAAAAAAGTCTCCTGCTTAACCGCATGGAGACTTCCTTAAATGACTTATATATCTTAGTCTTATTTGCTCTTGTACCTTCTGTTGAATTTTTCAACTCTACCAGCAGTATCCACAAATAACTTCTTACCAGTGTAAAAAGGGTGGGATGCAGATGAAATTTCCACTTTAATTAATGGATACGTGTTTCCATCTTCCCATTCGATAGTTTCGCTCGAACCCATAGTAGACTGAGTCATGAACTTAGTTTCGCTTGACGTATCGTAAAAGATTACTGGCTTATAATCAGGATGAATGTCTTTTTTCATATCTCTATAATTTACTTCCCTCAAAAAGGACTGCAAATGTAGTGACTTGCAGAATATTACACAAACTTATTAGTTTTATAATTCAAAGAAATTCAACTCTCTTGGATTATCAAAGGTTAGAACCAATCAAGTCATTACCTTAGGACCTAGATACGCCTATGAAAAAGCTACTCATATTGCTAGTGTTTATGCTAACACAAGCCTTTGCAAGCGCTCAAAGCACTTTTATTCCTTATAATCGAGATTATTATCATCTCATAGATCGCTTTCAAATTAAATTCGGTAACCCCGACAATTTCCTTCAAACTACTTTTAAACCTCTTAGGCGTGTAGACCTTGCCAATTTTTTGTTGGGCATGCAAGACCAGTATGAGACACTTTCTTCTCAGGATCAATTCAATTATCGGTATTTAATGAATGATAATTGGGAGTGGACGAACTCGCCATACAATGAAAATGAAAAGTCTTGGTGGGATCTGATGTACAATAAGAAGTCTGATTTTCTATACTATGGTGCTGAGAATTTTTCTTTGCGCATTAACCCCGTTGCAGATTTTTCTATAGGTAATGACCCTGATGCAGGCCGAAGTTTATATACAAATACCAGAGGAATTGAGGTACAAGGCATGATCGATGATAAAATCGGCTTTTATACCTTTATGACCACTACGCAATTGGTATTCCCTAATTATGTAAGAGACTTTATTCTAACGAAGCAGGCAGCACCAAATGAGGGTTTCTGGAAGAGAGATGCAGAGGTATACGACTTAACACATGCCAGAGGCTACTTTACCTTCAACGCTACAAAAAGCATTGACATTCAGGCAGGCTACGATAAGAAATTCATTGGGCAAGGTCTTAGATCAATGATCTTTTCTGATTTTTCTAGTCCTTTTCTTTTCGGTCAAATCAACACACGCTTAGGTAAATTTCAGTATACCAATCTCTTTGGTCAACTAACATCAGATATCATTTTTGCTAATAGCCAGTCACCAGGAGATGGTGACTATCCAAAAAAGTATCTCAGTATGCATCGGTTGGGTGTAAACATTACAAAGTCATTCGAATTGGGTGTTTTTGAAACTATTATTTCCGAAGAAGCCAATATTAACTACTTCAACCCTATTGTCTTTTACAGAGCAATCGAGCAGCAAGAAGGAAGCCCAGACAACTCCTTATTAGGCATTGATTTTAATTATAGCCACAAAGGTAAATTTCAATTCTATGGTCAGTTTATTTTAGACGAGTTTGTTATTGATGCCTTAAGGAATGGTGAGGGCGATTGGCGAAATAAGTTCGGTGTACAGCTAGGCACTAAATACATTGATGCCTTTAGTATTGCCAATTTAGATTTACAAGCTGAATACAACCTTGCAAGACCATATGTATATGCGTATGAGACACCAACACTTAGTTATACCAACTATAGAAACCCGTTAGCGCATCCTTTAGGAGCCAATTTCAAAGAGCTGATACTTTCAGCAAGATACCAACCAATAAACAAGCTGCACGTTACTGGTAAAATCATTCGAAGCACTTTTGGTGAAGATGAAAATGGTCTGAATTACGGGGGTAACTTACTCTCGACCACAGATGACAGAATTGGTAATCTGGGGAACAGAATCGGCCAAGGTGTAGCCACTACTAACACCTACGTAGAACTTTCCGGATCATACATGCTCATACAAAACCTATTTGTTGACCTTAGGACGATTTATCGAAACTTTGATAGCGCGTTGGCCTCACGCACTACAAGTACCTTTATCACTATGCTTTCTCTCAGATGGAATCTCCCTCAACGTCAGCATGAATTCTGAAAGAAATATCAATAACTTGCCGCAGAAATTAACTCTATGAGTACTTACGGTCGGATTATCTCATTTGCCAAGCCCTATCACAGGTACTTTCCCCGGTATGTAGTTTTTGCTTTTTTGTCAATCATATTTGGGCTAGTTAATCTTGCCCTACTTAAACCTTTATTCCAAGTTATTTTTGAAACCGAAACTGAAGAGGAACTTTTAAAAATGGCTGATACAACAGGCCTAAGTTTCGGTAAGGATTATATTGAAGCATTATTCTACCAAAAATTTATTGCTTTTAGGGAGGCTAACGGTCCAAATAGCGCATTAATCTATGTAAGCATAGTCATCGGAATTTCCGCCTTATTCTCAAATCTATTCACCTATATCTCTAATGTGATCATGGGGTATATGCGAGCTGACCTGATTGAAAAATTAAGAAATAAGGTTTTTAACAACACTTCAAAACTTCATCTTGGTTTTTTCGCTGGAGAAAGAAAAGGTGATATCATGTCTAGAATGACAAATGATGTACAGGAAATAGAAGTAACCTTAGTAAGCTCAATTAAAGTGTTTTTTCGAGAGCCTGCTACTATAATTATCTACTTGACTTTTCTCTTCATCACGTCAGTGCAGCTCACACTTTTCACGTTAGTCTTCTTCCCAATTATGGGATTCATTATCTCAGAAATTGTTAAAAAACTTAAGAAGAAGGCAATTCTCAGCCAAGAGAGCCTAGGTAGAATAGTAAACCTTATGGACGAGGTTTTCGGTGGTATGCGTGTTATTAAGGCATTTAATGCCCAAAAATATATTGGAGGACTCTTCGAAAAGGAGACAGAGACTTATAAGAAAATCAATGTTTCCATGGCTCGAAAAAATGAATTGGCCTCTCCTATCTCTCAGTTTTTAGGAATTTCGGTAGTGGCAACTCTCTTGGTTGTAGGAGGAAATCTAGTCCTGAATAATGAAACAGATCTTGACGGTGCAAGCTTGCTTGTTTACATCATTGTCTTTAGCCAAATTCTAACACCAGCTAAGGGTATCTCGCAGTCCTTCAGTAATATTCAAAGAGGAATGGCTTCTGCAGAGCGTATTTTCAAATTGATTGATGAAGAACCAAAAATTCAAGACAAGCCTAACGCTCAAATCAAGTCCTCTTTTGATACAAATATTGCGTTCAAAGAGGTGGGCTTTGTATATGAAAAAGAGCCTGTTTTATCAGACATCAACGTAACTGTCAATAAAGGTCAAACCATTGCACTCGTTGGATCTTCAGGAGCTGGGAAGTCTACCTTAGCAGATCTAGTCCCAAGGTTTTATGACACCACGCTTGGTGAAATCAGTATTGACGGCATTCCTATTAAAGACATTGAAATCAATTCTTTAAGAAACTTGATGGGTGTGGTGACCCAAGAATCAATTCTCTTTAATGACTCTGTTGCTAGAAATATTGCCTTTGCTATGCCTAATGCTAAGGAAGAAGATATTATAAAAGCGGCCAAAATCGCTAACGCACATGAATTTATTGTGAACTTGGAAGGTGGTTATAACGCTAGTGTTGGCGAACGGGGTGGAAAACTCTCAGGAGGTCAACGCCAACGCATCAGTATTGCCCGTGCAATTATGAAGAACCCTCCCATCCTAATATTAGATGAGGCTACTTCGGCACTTGACACCGAATCCGAAAAGCTTGTTCAAGAGGCCTTAACCAACCTAATGAAGAACAGGACTTCAATTGTCATTGCCCACAGATTGAGTACAATTCAACATGCTGACCTTATATTGGTGATGGATAAAGGCCGTATCGTAGAACGAGGAAATCACGAAGACCTCATCACTCAAAAAGGAATTTATCATAAGCTTATTAACATGCAGGCTGTTTAGATTAAATCATGTTTTTATTGACTTATGTATAATAAATCATTTTCTTCAACAATCTTGATAACATGAATAACCAGCAACTGATCTTAGAAGAATTGAAAGAAGCGGCCAAAGTATTGGACCAATTCTTAAGTAATGATCAAAATCTAAGTCAGATAGATGCAGCTGCCCAATTGATGTCCGATGCCATTAATAATGGTGGAAAGATATTTTCTTGTGGTAATGGTGGCTCTCATTGCGATGCCATGCACTTTGCTGAAGAGCTTACAGGCAGGTACCGTGAAAATCGGAAAGCACTTCCTGCCATTGCCATTTCAGACCCAAGTCATATTTCTTGTGTTTCGAATGATTTTGGGTTTGACTTTATCTTCTCCAGATACATTGAAGGCTTAGGAAATGAAGGTGATGTCCTACTGTGTATTAGCACCAGTGGTAACTCTAAAAATGTGCTTCGCGCTGCTGAAATGGCTCGCCAAAAGAAAATGAAGGTTGTTGCCCTAACCGGCAAAAACGGTGGTGAGCTGGCAGATTTAGTAGATGTTGAAATTCGTGTACCGCACATGGGGTATGCAGATCGGATCCAAGAAATTCATATCAAGGTGATTCATATTTTGATTCAACTGATAGAAAAACACACAATTGATTCTTAGCAAAGGTTTTGGAAGCGCTGTATTTGGTGTTGATGCTCAAATCATCACTATTGAGGTAAATATTGTAGATGGAACGAAGTTTCACTTATCAGGGCTACCTGATAATGCTGTCAAGGAAAGTCAACACAGAATAGAGTCCGTTTTCAAATACTTTAATTATCGCATGCCACGAAGAAAGGTGGTTGTCAATATGGCCCCTGCTGATATTCGCAAAGAAGGTTCCGCATACGACTTACCGATTGCCTTGGGCGTTTTAAAGTCCTCAGGTCAAATCAACGCAGATGATATGGAGAAATATGTCATCATGGGTGAACTAGCCCTTGACGGTACTTTACGGCCGATCAAAGGTGCCCTTCCGATTGCAATAGAAACTCGAAAGAAAGGATTCAAAGGATTTATACTTCCGAAAGAGAATGCCAATGAAGCTGCCATTGTCAATGACTTAGATATCATTGGTGTTGAAAACCTGATGGAAGCCAAGGAATTTCTAGAGGGTGAAAGAAAGATTGAACCAGTGGATTATGACACGCGGGATCACTTTTACGATAACCTAGATAAGTACGAAGCAGATTTTTCCAATGTACAAGGTCAAGAAAATATCAAGCGTGCCTTAGAAATTGCAGCTGCGGGAGGACACAATGCCATTATGATTGGCCCTCCAGGTGCTGGTAAGACTATGTTAGCCAAAAGGCTACCTTCCATACTTCCTCCGTTGAGCCTTCATGAGGCATTAGAAACTACAAAAATCCATTCTGTTGCAGGAAGACTAGGCGGCAATGCCCAATTGGTAACCCAAAGGCCATTCCGCAGCCCACACCATACCATATCAGATGTAGCCCTAGTTGGTGGTGGTGGAGTACCTCAGCCTGGTGAAATCTCTTTGGCACACAATGGTATTCTTTTCTTAGATGAACTCCCTGAGTTTAAAAGGACAGTATTAGAAGTATTGCGCCAACCCCTAGAAGAACGTAAAGTAACCATTAGCCGCGCCCGGATGTCGGTAGAGTTTCCTACTAACTTTATGCTCATTGCCAGCATGAATCCTTGCCCATGCGGTTATTACAATCACCCAGAAAAAGAATGTGTTTGTGGTTCTGGCCAAGTACAACGTTACATCAACAAGGTCAGTGGCCCGTTATTAGATCGCATAGACCTCCATGTGGAAGTAACACCTGTTTCTTTCGATCAAATGACGCAAGATAGAAAATCAGAAAGCAGTCAAGAGATTCGTGAAAGGGTGATCAAGGCCCGCGAAATACAACAAGAACGCTTCAAGGGTAAAGCAATTCACTCCAATGCGATGATGGAAAGTCAGATGGTGAAAGAGGTGTGCCAGATCAATGATGGAGGAAAAATATTGCTCAAGAAGGCCATGGAAAGACTTGGTCTTTCTGCAAGAGCTTATGATCGCATACTGAAAGTCAGCAGAACCATTGCAGACCTCGCTGGCAGTGAAGACATCCGAATTGAGCACTTGGCCGAGGCCATCCAATACCGAAGCTTAGACCGAGAAGGTTGGGCGGGGTAGAGTTGGCTTGCGAACTTAAGATAATGCGAAATATCTGGCAAAATCAGTCAAAAAATCTAATCAAGACAGACAATAACTGCACTGCAAGCAGAATCAATCCAAGGTTAAAAAGGGTTAAACATTTATTTCCAAAAACTTTATCAGTCATTTTCGTTTCTTAAATAATTGATGAAACTATTCTTGACCATATGTGCGCTCTTGCTTTTGGCTAGCTCAAGCTTTGCACAGAATGAGCCCGGATTCTTCTTAAAAGGTCAATTGATTGATTCGGCAACAAAAAAACCACTGGCATTCGCGAGCATAGTGGTCATTAATAAAAACAAAGGAATTGCCTCTACCCCTGAAGGTAAGTTTGAAATACCCGTTAGTCTTGGAGATTCCATAAAAATATCTTCAATTGGCTATGCAGACTACCTTTTTCAGGTAACACTCGAAATGAGAAGATCAGGTACTGTTGAAACAATTGAAATGTCACAACAGCCCTTAGCCCTTGATGATTTTGTGATTTCTCAGATGTCGGATGATTTCTACTTAAAGAGAAAGCTCTTAGATACTATGGCGGCACCGGTAATGGGTATAAATGTATTAGGGTTACCCACCTTAGGACCTCCTAGTAAATTTGTACCCGAGCCCGACCCTCAATTTCAGCTTTTTTCAGTGTCAGTTCCAATTTTTCAAGAGTTAAGTAAGAACCCCAAACAAGCCCGAATCATTCGGAAAATGGAAGAAGCCACCGCTTTTCAAGCGCAGCGAAAAAAAGAACGAGACAAGTATTTTAACAAGGGTTTGGTAAAACGAGT
>DLQN01000079.1 GCA_002477595.1 Roseivirga sp. UBA7431 | reverse complement strand
GTTCCTAGGCTTAATCTTCCGAAGTGGAAATATGCCCACTGAAGAAAATCTCCGCCTTGCTGTCCTGATGCTGGTGCATCTTTCAATTTAAGTGCATCATTATAAGCGTCTGAAGCGAACTTATTAAGCTTTGCATCACCAGCTAGAATGCTAGTAACTACTCTTTTAGACGCTCCACCGCGGTTATACTTCCATGGCGTAGATAAGTTATTACCAGGGCCAAAAGTAAATACCCCATACACATTCCATTTCGTATAAAGTAAATCGAGCATTGCTCTATTCTCTTTTTCCGAAACTGAATGCTCCCCAGAACCTGGTACGAAATAAGGGTACTCAAACGTGAAGTTCTTTCTGAAATGAACACCGCCTTCGCCATCCTCGTTAAAAGAACCGTCTTTGTCGTTGTCCATTCCTTCGGTGAAGATTTTATACCTTCCTTTTTCACCTTTTTCTTTATCTGCTTTGATCATCACACGATCATCGGCAGGATGAGTAATCCAATCGCCAGTTGCGTCTTCAACTCTCATCCAAGTCACTAAACCGTCACCATTCAAATCTTCGAATGGATCTTCGTTAATGCTACCATCTCGGTCATCATCTGTTTGCCTTCCATTACCACTTCTTTCGTACTTTAGCTTCGCAAAGTATTGCGCAGTAGCATCAGGGCTCATGTTAGGAAACACATAAAACGTAGTGTTCTCAAGCACACCCGAATGATCATTTATAATGCGCTCAGCAAATTGAGTGGCCAATTCCACCCCTAAAAGGTGCGCTCCTTCTACTCCACCCACTACAACCATGGCAGGCTTATTATCAACATCTCCGGTACCCAAAGTAAGCATCCAGATGTCATTACCTCCTCGTGTTGTGGTTATAGAACCAAGTCTAACTTTTGGAGAATTAGCAAGCATTTTTAGACGTTGGCTTTGCTGACTCAGTGTTGGGTAATCCTGCGCTAGTGAGTTCAAGCCGATCAAGCACAAGGCACTCAATAACAGCCACCCCTTTCCAGTTTTTCTCATGTTTTATTGATTAGATTCTTCACTAATTAACTGAAAGGTCTCAAGCTTATGAAAGAGACCTTTTCTAACGGTAACTTTGGGTTTTGAATGGTGAAAGTGATTAATAGAGCTGGTGATTAAACATCGTTTTATCAACATACAAAAGGGTTTTTAACCTTACTATTAATTGAAATAAAGCCTTTAAGTAAGGAAATCAGAAAGGATATCTCGTTATGATTAGGAATTATATGTTAAGTGTAATATGAATGTTTATAACCTTAGACGTTATGAATTGTTGTCATTATAAATCACCTAAATTTGCTTCGAATGAGGTTTTAAATGAGATATTCGCGTATATTGAAGGTGGAAAGTGGAGATCACCTAAAGTGAATATGAATATAAGAAATATTGCGGTGGTTTTGAAGTTGAGTTGTATCAGTGTTCTTCTCTTCTCAATAAATATGCCTTTTTATGGGCAATCTGTGCATCATCAGGGAATATCTTCTTCTGGAGCCAACGCAATAAAAAACAGTAGCGTAGTACAATCAATAGGTGTACCAATTACTGGCTTGACACATTCGTTTAACTCATTAAAAGTCACCCAAGGGTTTGTGCATCCAATTTCAATCCTGTCATTTGAAAAATGGGCATCAAAAAACATCAAAGTTTTCCCTAACCCTTTCATCAATTCTATAGAGATAGCCCTTCCCAATATGTATCAAGACATAAAACTGACACTTTTTGACTTATCCGGTAGATTAAAATATGAGGGTACTTTTAAAAACTCAACTAAACTAAGGCTTAACTTTTCTGATATTGATAGTACGAACGGTATACATATACTAAGAATACAAGCGGACCTAGATTTCTTTGTTGTCAAACTTATTCGACTATGAAAAAAACTTTAATTGGCCTTATTCTCCTATTGTCAATTTCTGGCTACGCTCAAAACTTTAACGCTTCCCAATATTCGAAAACTCAGGTCATTGAAAGCGGTATAAACATGACAACCTATAACACCAACGGGCTGGGACTTAATTCAGATTTTGCCGTTGGTGCTGGTGTTCATTTCTTTGCAAGTGTTTTCGAAGTTGTTGACGGTGTTTTTTGGTTGGGTTTAGCTTTTGATTCTTTTAACTCCCAATCCTTAACAGATGAGATTAAGTATTCAACCAGTTACCTAGGTATAAGCTTTAAGCATCACTGGCCAGCAGCTTCGGCCTTACAAATAAATTTTAATTTTGGTATTCAAACCTTGATTGCTGGCAACTTGAGTAGCGCTACGGTATTGAAATCATTGGTAGATAATAAAGATTTTCGTGGTTTACTATTAACCCCAGGAATTGGGCTTGATTATACAGTATCCAAGACCAGATCATCTTGGATAACAATTGGTTACAATTTTAGCTATGGATTTAATCCACTAAATAGATCAGATATCTCTACCTTATATCTGACGCATAATATTGGTGTAACACTTAGATATTAACTTATGAAATATTTAAAGATTATCTTATTCATGGTGCTGTTGAATAATATCACTTACGCTCAGACAACGCCAGGTATTTCTTATCAGGCCCTCCTGACAGAGGCAGACGATAGGGTTTTAGGTCTAGAAAATTATGCTACCCCTCTCAGAAATACTGAAATATGTCTGAGATTTAAGATCATTGACTCAAATGATCAAGAAGAGTACAGTGAAGAGCAAAAGACGACCACCGATGAGTTTGGAATGATCAATTTAATTGTGGGAAGAGGTAGCGCTTTAGGAAGTGCAAGCTGGGATTTAGTGGATTGGGGCAATAATTTAAAGTCACTAAAAGTTGAAATTGACTACACTGGCAACTGTTCATCTTTCAAAGATTTAAGTCTTCAAGAACTTACAGCTGTACCCTATGCCCTGAATGCTGGTCAGAATGGCAAGTCTGCCTATGATACCTGGCTAAGTTTAGGAAACACCGGAACAGAAGAGGATTTCATTAATTTTTTAAAGGGAGAAAAAGGAGCTACAGGAGTGGGTATTGAAAACACGGAAGACAATAATGACGGAACATTCACCATTAAATACAGCGATGGATCGTCCTTCACCACTAAAAACTTAATGGGTCCCCAAGGAGAGCAAGGACTGAAAGGAGACCGAGGCGAAAAAGGTGAGCAGGGAGTTCAAGGCCCAGCAGGTGAGATAGGCCCGCAAGGTGAAGCAGGCCCAGCAGGTGAACCAGGTGCCGCCTCTACAGATGATCAAACTGCTGCAGAAGTAGTATCAACTGCTACAGGTGCCATAGCAGCAACTAACGTAGATGGTGCAATTGCCGAATTAGAAGCTAAAAAACTAGCACTTGCCGGGGGTACTATGGCTGGAAATATTACAATGAATGGAACAGAAACGGTTGATGGAAGAGACCTCTCAGTTGATGGAACTAAACTAGACGGTATTGAAGATGGTGCAGATGTAACAGATGCAACTAATGTATTGGCTGCTGGTGCATTAATGGATTCAGA
>DLQN01000017.1 GCA_002477595.1 Roseivirga sp. UBA7431 | reverse complement strand
CGACCAAGTTCCTTCGGCAAGCTCAGGATAGGAAACACTAACTATTTGAAGTCTTTTCTATGGAAAGGGTCGGATGGTGGCCATTCCATGATTTCTGAGTTAAGGAAATCCCAATCTGGGTTCATTTGATTGATTAGTGCTTCTTTTTTTGATCTTCGCCAACCTTTGAGTTGTTTTTCTCTTGCTATTGCATCTAAAACATAAGTTGTCTCTTCATAGTAAATGAGGTTATAGCAATAGTATTTTCCTCCAAAAGTGGTCGGATTGCCTTTGTTAATCCAATGTTTAGTTAGTCTTTGTATAAGGTTATTGGTTCTCCCAATGTATAAAACGGATTTAGCAGGATTCGTTGTAATGTAGATGTGGTAGAGATGTTCCATTTGTGTGTTTTATTAAGATAATAAAAGCGGATATCTCTTGCCTAGAACTGTGGGAAATTCTTTGGTAAAGCGAGAGGGTGAGGATGCAGTTTAACACTCCTTTTTTCCTACCTTGAGCCTGCCGAAAGGTCTTTTGCTTTTCGGCCGAGATCCTTCGGCAAGCTCGGGATAGAACGAGGAGTACCTAAAGCTCATCGCTACTTTTTCTATTTCGACCTTGTGGAGAGGGCTTTCTGATATTTAAGTATTTGGCTAAGTTCCCTCGGCTACGCTCGGGATAGAAAAACATAGAAATAGCTTTCCACTACTCTATTTTTACCTTGAGCCTGCCGAAAGGTCTTCTGCTTTACGACCAAGTTCCTTCGGCAAGCTCGGGATAGAAAGAGCAGTGTCTAAGGCTCATCGTTTCCTTTCTACTTCGACCTTGTGGAGAGGACTTAACAAACCATATGTAATAGCTAAGTCTTCTTGAGATAGATAGACTAGGCTTTACTTCTTTTTCAACCAGTCTTTGCGTCTTTTTTGCTGCTACACTACTATCAATGTCGGTTCTTACAATTTTCGATTCTATTGATCGATAGTTAGGGATAAACTGCTCTAACTTCTATTTCAATAAATTTATTAGGGTCAACTAAAGTATATACGCCAATGGTTGATCGGGCTACTTTATTTGGGTTTTCGGCATTGCCGAAGTATTCGCCATAGGCTTTAAACCAAGCTTGGAAATCTGGTTTGTTATCGTTTTCAGGATCGGGCGCTACATATACCTTCATGGCAATTACATCTTTCAGACTTAGGCCTTCTTCACTGAGATAGTCATTGATTCTTTTTAAGGCACTGACACTTTGGTCGTAGGTGTCTCCAAAACGTGCACGGTCACCAACAGGCTTTCTCTCGTCTTTTTCCGTAGCGACTATGCCGCTGGCAAAATACATACTATTACCGCTTGGCACTTTTACGCCTTTGAGAATTGATGAGCCTTCTCGCTCAAAACGCGTTACACTTTCGGTTTTATAATTGTCATCATCATCCTCGTCTTCGCAAGAATATACGATTGCTAAAGAAAGTAGGATTAATAAGAAAAGGGGCTTCAATTTCATAGTAATGACTGTTTGTTCCAATATACAAAATCACCTATCAAAATGACTTTGGTTTTTACTGGTGGCAATGACTATCTTGAGACACAACTTTAAACTATAACCTATGAAGACGCTGCGCTCCCTCCTGTTAGCTAGTATTATCCTCTTGATTTGTACTCCTGATTCCCTCGCCCAAAGGCGTAATCGTAAAGCGCAAGAACCGGCAGGCCTATCTTACGATACAGCTCTCTATAATGCCATGGAATTTCGTTTGGTCGGACCCTTCAGGGGTGGGCGAGCGACTGCTGTTGCCGGAGTTGTCCAAGACCCAATGACCTATTATATGGGTGCCACGGGTGGAGTTTGGAAAACTGATGATGCAGGTGAAAGCTGGGGTAATATTTCAGATGGCTTCTTCAATACTGCCTCTGTTGGTGCTATTGCTGTTTCGGAGTCTGACCCAAATGTCGTTTATGTAGGTATGGGTGAGGCACCCGTTCGTGGTGTAATGACCTCTCATGGTGATGGCGTATATAAGTCTACCGATGCGGGAAAGACTTGGAGTCATATGGGGCTTGAAAAGACAAGACAGATATCAAAGATCGTTGTCGATCCGAATAACCCAGATGTGTTAATTGTTGGCGCACAGGGGAGTCCATATGCGGCTACAGAAGACAGAGGGATCTATCGCTCAGCAGATGGAGGCCAGACATGGACTAAAGTGCACTATGTGGATGAAAACTCAGGAATAAGTGACCTGAGCATGGATATGACTAACCCAAGAATCGTGTATGCGGCTTATTGGGACCATAGAAGATTTCCCTGGAAAGTGCAAAGTGGAGGACCAGGTAGCGGAATTTGGAAATCTGTCGATGGCGGTCTAACATGGAATAAGCTTTCGAAAGGCTTGCCTAAAGATGTGATGGGAAAAATTGGGATTTCTGTTTCTAGAGCCAACCCTAATAAGGTTTGGGCTATTATTGAAGCAGAAAAAGGTGGGCTTTACCGATCTGATAATGGGGGTAAAAATTGGAAATTAATCAACCCTGATCGCTTGTTAAGAGCAAGGTCTTGGTATTATATGCACATTCAGGCACACCCTACTGATGAAGAAAGTGTGTTTGTGATGAACGCCCCATTGGTTCAATCAACAGACAATGGAAAGACATTCGTGAATTTGAATACACCGCACGGTGATAACCACCAAGTTTGGATAAACCCTGAGCACCCACAATACATGATCAATGCGAATGATGGTGGAGCAAATGTTTCTATCAATGGCGGAAAGGATTGGTCTAGGCAGGACAATCAGCCTACCGCTCAATTCTATCGTGTCAATGCTGATATGCAATTCCCATATCGCATCTATGGAGGACAACAAGACAATAGTTCAGTTTCTATTGCCTCAAGGGTAGATGGCTCAGGCATAAGCAATAACGACTTTTTCCCAGTCGGTGGTTGCGAAAGCGCGTATTCTGCTTTCGACCCGAAAGACCCTAAATACATCTATTCAGGTTGTTATCAGGGAATTATCGATGAGTGGAATGCTAAGACGAAACAGACGAAGGATGTCATGGCTTATCCGTTTCAAGGATTAGGGACGAACCCGCGAGATGTTAAGTATCGGTTCAACTGGAACGCACCGATCATTGCTTCAAAACATGATCCTTCCGTAATCTATCATGCAGGGAATAAGCTCTTGAAAACTTCTAATAGAGGAATTACCTGGGAAGAAATCAGCCCAGACCTAACAAGAAATGATAGTACCAAGATCAACTGGGGTGGCGGTCCAATTACAAATGAGGGAGCGGGAGGAGAAATCTATCATGCGATCTATTATGTCGCTGAATCTCCGCATACACCTGATGTGCTATACACAGGTGCCGATGACGGTATGCTGCACATCACTAAAGATGGTGGCACCAACTGGACAGAGATCACTATTCCTAATACCGGAGATGGTATGGTCAATCAAATTGAGGTTTCTCCTCATGACCCAGGGACGGTTTATGTCGCCTTCAACAAATACAAATTCAACGACTTTACTCCACATGTTTTCAAGTCAACCAACTACGGGCAGACTTGGAATAGACTGGTGAATGGTATCGGAGAAGATGCACATGTTAGAGTGATTCGTGAGGATCCTAGACAAAAGGATTTACTCTATGCGGGAACGGAATTAGGACTCTATGTGTCCTTTGACGGTGGATTGAAGTGGAACGCTTTTCAAAGAAACTTACCGATCGTTCCAATTACGGATTTGATGGTACAAGGCAATGACCTAATCATAGCTACTCAAGGCCGAGCTTTTTGGGTGATGGATGATTTGAATCCATTATATGAATTGAGTGAAGCCTCAACCGCTGAATTCCATGTGTATGAGCCAGAGGATGCCATTCGCGATAATGCATTTAGAAGTGGTAGCAAGGCAATGGGTCAGAACCCTTACCCTGGCTTCTCTATCATGTACTACATCAAGGAAGATGTTGATTCTACTGAGTTGAAAGTTGAGTTTATGAACGCGCAGGGAGATCTAGTGAGGTCATTTTCAAGCACGGCGACAGATCGTCAAGCAAAAATCACTAAGAAGTCAGGAATGAACCGTTTCAATTGGAATCTTTCCATGGCTAATTTCAAGGGTGTAGATGGCGTCTTTGTTGGCCTCGGTGCAGGTGGACATCGTGTGGCACCAGGAGATTATAAGGCGGTTATTACTTACGGTGAAACTGTCGTAGAGAAAGACATTACAGTAAACGCTGACCCAAGATGGGAAGCAGGAAGTAATGATTATGCTACGCAGCAAACATTTTTGAACACTGTACGAGGGATGATCGAGAACCTTCAGGAAAAGGCAAATGACATTCGTTCTATCAGAACTCAAATCGAAGATTTAAAGGCTAGAATCTCTGAAGATGATTACGCTTCAGTACATAAAAAGGCTAATGAAGTCTTAGAGATGATCAATACTTCGGAAGCAGAAATGGTACAACCGAAACAGAAAACGTTTCAAGACGTAATAAACTTTGAGAATAAGCTCGAAGTACAGCTATTACATATTTATGGAACAATAGATGGCATCGAGCCTCCGATCACCAACGGACAAAAGAAGCGCGTTGGTGATATGGAATTGAAATACACCCTAGTGATGGATCAGGCATCAACTATTGAAAAAGGGCTTGACGATTTAATGGACTTGATAAGAGCTGAAAAAGTGCCTTTTATAGCACCCAAAAAGAAGAAGTAATTGGAGAGAAATATAATAGAAGAATTAGGGAGCCTTGCTTTGGCTACTCGACTCAAAAACCTCAGTGAGCGCTTAGCGCGTGATGTAGCACAGGTTTATAAAGAGTCTGCATTTGATTTCGAACCACGCTGGTTTGCAATGATCTATGCACTAAAGGATGGCGAAGAATTGGCCGTGACAGAGATTTCCGTCATGCTCGGGCAAACGCATCCAGCGGTAAACCAAGTAGCGAATGTACTGGTCAAAAAAGGACTTGCGGAAGAGCGGAAAGACGCTTCCGATCAACGAAAAAGACTTTTAAAGCTATCGCCTAACGGACATCAGTTGGTGGAAAAAATGAACGGCACATGGGACCGCATTAAAGAAGCAAACGATCACTTACTAAAAGAATCAGCAAGTGACTTGCTTTCAACACTCGACAACGTAGAATCTGCACTGGATGATCAATCCATGTATGAGCGTGTGAGGTCGAGAGGCTAACCCCTCAAATTCATTATGCTATGAGTGATTTAGCATTTTTTAACAGACTTCTCTCCTAAAGTTGTAACCACTTGGCGTACATATGGTATTATACTTGCAGTGCACGGGTTGCAGAGCCGTATAATTGGGTGAATTTGATTACATTTAAATCCTTTTTTCGGATAACGTTTAAGAAAAAATCGCGTTGAAATGAAGATGATTAAAAAGATAATGTGGCTTCCATTGATGCTCCTTTTAACAGGAACACTTTTTGGGGCAGAGAGGGATACGACAGGAATACTACAACCTACTGAAGCTCATTTAACAGAGTCGAGGATAATTGTACAGATATTAGATTACTTCCATTATCGTGAGACTGATCTCAATGATTCTCTTTCATCTGTTATTTTTAACAACTTCATTAGATCACTTGATGGAAACAAGAACTACTTCTTAGCCAGCGATATTCGGTCTTTTGAAAAATACAGATACGAGTTGGACAACACCTTGAAAAATGGTGATCTAGTTCCTGCATTTTACATCTTCAACATCTATATGAAGCGCCTAGAGTCAAGATTAGACTATGCGCTAGCTCATTCGGGAGATAAGTTTGACTACACTAAAAAAGAGACCTTCAGGTTCGATCGAGATAAAGCGAGTTATGCTTCTAGTGTGGCTGAGCTTGATGAAGTGTGGCGGAAAACTTTGAAAAATCAAGCATTGAGTCTAAAGTTAAGCGGCTCTGAGCCAGATAAAGTAGTTGAGGTCCTGACTAAACGATACGAGCGATTCAAAAGCAATGTAGCCAAGTATAATAGCAATGATGTCTTCGAGATATACATGAATTCTTTGACGGAGGGTTTCGATCCTCACACGAATTATTTCACGCCACTTAATGCAGAGGATTTTGAGATGCAGAGTAAAAAATCTCTGGAAGGAATAGGCGCTACTTTACAGCAAGATGGTGATTTCACGAAGATTACGGATCTAAGAGCAGGAGGGCCAGCTTTTCTAAGTCAGCAAATAACTAAGGAAGACCGTGTAATTGGCATTGCTCAGGGTTCCGATGGTGAGATGATTGATGTTGTAGGCTGGCGTTCAGATGAGGTTGCAGGTGAAATCAGAGGGCCTAAGGGAACTTTGGTGCGTTTAAAGCTTTTACCAGGTGGTGCTACACCAGGATCAGAAACCAAAGAAGTTTCATTGGTTAGAGATAAAATTAAACTGGATGATGCAAAGCCGAAAAGTGAAGTTGTTCAGTATTCAGAAAATGGTAGTGATTACACGATTGGAGTTATAACAGTGCCTGATTTCTATATCGATGGTGATGACATGGCTAAGAATCCAGATAATTACGCCAGTACAACCAATGATGTAAAGGCTTTAATCAAGGACTTAGAAGGTCAGAATGTGGATGGCATTATGATTGACTTAAGAAATAATGGGGGTGGCGCACTAGTTGAAGCGATTAGCATGTCTGGATTGTTCTTACCAGGCGGTACAGTAGTTCAGGTGAAGGATAGCAGAGGTCAGATTCAAAAGTATGACGATGACAACAAAGGAGTTTCTTACGAAGGACCACTAAACGTAATGATCAACAGGTTTTCTGCAAGTGCATCCGAAATCTTTGCAGGTGCGATTCAAGATTATAAGCGTGGAGTTGTTGTAGGAGAGCAAACTTATGGCAAAGGAACAGTTCAAAACGTTAGAGGATTGAAAGATTTCTTGAGACAACCAGGGGAGGAAGAACTAGGCTTATTGAAATTCACGATAGCGAAATTTTATCGTGTGACGGGAAGTAGTACTCAGCATAGAGGTGTTACTCCAGATATTGAGTATCCATCAGTTTACAGCGCAGCAGAGTTTGGTGAGAGCTCTAAGCCGAGCGCACTACCTTGGGATAAAATAGCTGCTGCACCATTTAAACCAATGGATTATGTTGACAATGACATGTTGTCTATCCTGAAGAAGCGTCATGACGAAAGATTAAAAAAGGATCAGGCCTTATTGGATCTTCAGTATGATATTGCCGAATTGGCTAAGAATAGATCTCAGAAGGTTGTGTCACTAAACTATAATCAACGTAAGAAAGAGCAAGACGACAGAAAAGAGAAGAGAGATGCAAGAGTAAAAATTGGAGCCTCACTTTCTGAACTAGAAGCAAACAAAGTGCAGGACAGATCGTTAAATGACATGAAAGATGCTTATTTGAAAGAGAGCATTAAGCTCCTAGCTGATCAGATTCAAGCTGGTAAGAAGCGAAGAGGATAAAAGTTAAACTCACGAAAAAGGGCTCCATTTGGAGCCCTTTTTTATTTACAATTATTTGATTCTTATTTCAAATTAACTAGATCCGCTTCTGAAGCGATATAGCCAAAAGCGGACCAAGAAGTCCCTTTTACTACATTCTCGAAGATTTCTTTTGCCTTGACAGTATCATTTTGATACAGATACCAATTTCCAACGCCATAACCTTGAGTAGCCAAACTCAGTGCTGCATCATCGCCAGACGCTTTGAGTACTTCTTCAGGAGCTATCTCGCCCTTGTACATGAAGAGTCTCTTTAAGTAGCTATCATTTTCGATGATTTCCATGGAGCTGTCAATTGTTGCCAAAAGTGTAGCTGCCTCCTCAGTTTTTCCTTGTCTTTGTAAAGTCATGTAAAGCCAATCCGTAGTAGCGACAACTAAGTCTGTGTTGTCCGAGTACTCTAAACACTCTTTGTAGATGGCTTCAGCTTTCTCAAATTCACCTTTGAGATAATGCGCCAGTCCATAGTGATAGAGAATGTTGAACTGAGTATTCGATAGAGGAATGTTCAGCTTGTTAGGAGCTCCGTCAGGCTCTATCTCTGTCGTATTCTTGGTCATCAACTGATAGGCCTTTTCATAATCTGAAATGGCCTTGTCAAACTGCCTGATGCTGATGTACCGATGACCGCGATGGCGATAGAGCTTATACGAGTTAGGGTAAGCCTCAATACCTTCAGTGAAAACCTCAATTGCCTTTTTATAGTCATATAAATAGGCGTGTCTTCGGCCTAGCCAAATGGTATTCATTTCTGAAGCTTCCTGATCGAAATTGCTTTGCGCCTCATTGAGATTATCACTCAATTGCTTTTCTTGTGCTTCGGATCGATCTGGGATGCTTAAATCTGCTCCTAAAAGCGATTTGGCTTGCACCATTTCTGCTTTGTACATCTTTGATTCTTTTTGCTCACCACAGGAGAAACAAGAACATAGCACCAATACGTATATACAGAGCTTCTTCATTTTACTTGTTCGTTAGTTTGAAGGTCATTCCGTTTTTCTTCTCATCAACCATGCGCTTAACGTCTTCCAATAGTTTCTTAGCGTCATAAACGATTCCGTCTTTGATGGTGTATTTCACTCCACCGACTCTAACCACTTCGTTGTTTTCATCAAGCCTAAGCGCTCCAGTGCCATAAAGGACTTTTAGGTTTTGAAGCGGGTTTTCTTCGAGAATGGCAAAATCTGCATATTTACCTACTTCGATTGAGCCTAGCTTGTCCGCTGCTCCAAGTGCCTCAGCACCGTTTAAAGTGGCAGACATAATTACTTCCAAAGGATGAAAGCCAGACTCTCTTAACAACTCTAATTCTCGAATGAAACCGAAGCCATAAAGCTGGTAGATAAACCCAGAATCAGAACCTGCAGTGACACGTCCGCCTCGGTTTTTATATTCGTTGACGAAAGTCATCCATAGTTGATAGTTTTCTTTCCAGGCCACTTCTTGCTCAGTACCCCACGAGAACCAATACGATCCATGAGATCTTCTGCTAGGGCGATAGAAATCCCAGAGAGAAGGCAATGTATACTCCTTATGCCATTCAGCACTGTACGCACGCATTAAATCGCGATTAGCGTCATAGATATTAAAGGTCGGATCAATAGTAAAGTCAAGAGAAATGAGTTCGTCCATTACCTTGTTCCAGTGATCGGAAAAAGGTGCAGCAGCTTGTTTCCAAAGCTGACCCGCCTCACCGAAGCGATCTTGCTCGTTCCTATAGTTATAATCTAAGCTATAGTTCTGGACTTTTCTATCCGTAAAAAGTGCTTCCGGAAGACCATACCAATGTTCCATCGAAGTCAATCCAGCTCGGGCCGAATTCAAAACATTCCAACGGACCACATCCATTTGTGCATGGTGCATGGCAGAGCGAAGTCCAAGTTTTTTATTCTCTTCTAAAGCAGCCTGCATAATATCTGGAGCTGCCCCAAAAAATTTAATACCATCAGCACCGTTTTTAGCATTATCTCTTACCCACTGTCTCGCCATTTCTGGAGTAGAGATAGGTTCTTTTGAACCTTGACCAAAACCAGTGTAAGCAAAAATCCGAGGAGCTGTAATCTCGTTTTTACGACTTTTCTCCTTGTGCTCTAACACCCATTCTAGGCCATTACCAGCCGAAGGGTCACGAATGGTCGTAATTCCATGTGCTAACCAAAGTTTAAAAACGTATTCGGAAGGAGTGCCTTGTCCAGTGCCACCAATATGACCATGCATATCGATTAGGCCAGGAAGAATATACATCCCCTCGGCATCTAGTTCTTGATCCCCAGGATTGGCTTTGGGTCTATCTCTATCTCTGATAGGTAAACCTGGGTAGCCAACGTTAAAAATTCCTTTGATGATATTTTGCTCAACGACAATGTCTACAGGACCAGTCGGTGGTGCACCGTTACCATTGATAAGCGTGGCTCCTCTGATGATTAACCGATTGAAGGGACCATCGCCCTCAGAACGGGCAGGGGCTCTCTCAATTTGAGCGAAGGCACTAGAAATTGGGAATAAGATCAGACATATAAGTCCGATGAGTGAGGTTTTTATTCGCATAGTATTAAAGGTTGACAATTCAAAAGATAGAGAATTCGCCAACCTTTAACAATACGCTTTACAGGAGTGAGCTTAGCTTTTGTCTCTCATCTTAAGATTAAGGTCGAAAGATTGTCCCGACTGACTCCACTTTCCTTCAAGTTTTCCATCCTTGAGTGTGCCCTCGTAAGAACCCCCAATGCCATTTATAGAAAAAGTGAGCTTGTTGTCTTCAAACTTTATGGCATCCACTGCAATCTCTCCAGGCCCTTGATCTGGGCTTTCTATGGCGCCACTAAGTTTTCCTTCATCGTTGCGAACATGAACGATAAACCTGAGTGTTTGGCCACCTGCCTCGAGTTTCCCATCCCAGATGCCAATTACTTTGCTGTTTGGGTTTGATTGGCCAAACATCATCATTCCAAAAAATATTACTAATACTGCTTTCATAGGTATAGTGTTAATTACAATTCTAGTTTACCACAAATATGCCAAATCGCAATCTCTTGATTGTCAAACGGGCATTTAGGTGGTTAGTCGTTAATATTCGTTTACTGAATCTCATTCCTTAGTACTTCTAACGGTGGCTTGCTGATGATTCCTCGGCTATTGAATAGTCCGATTATAATCGTCAAGCACGTAATAATTAGATAGACAGTGATAATCGGAAGTATGTTGGGTACGAAAGTCGAGTTAAAAGAATAGTAAGCAAGTCCCCAGCTGCCAAGCATCGCCAATAAGATGCCCGATAACGAAGCTAAACTTCCGAGAAAAAAGTATTCGAGACTATTGATACTTAGAATTTGCTTTCGGCTACCGCCCATAGTCCTTAATAAGACACTTTCTTTGATCCGCTGAAATTTTGATAGTATAACAGAACTAATCAATACTAGTAGACCAGTAATGATGCTAAAGAGGGCCATAAAACGGATAACAAACGCAATTTTATCTAAAATATCATCAATGGTATTCAGAATAAGCCCCACATCGATTACCGAAACATTTGGAAATTCTTTTACAATATCTCGTTGAAATAGCGCCCCCTCTTCAGTACTTTTTACTCTTGTAATTAATACATGAAACTGGGGGGCTTGTTCTAAAACCTCGGTTGGGAAAAGTGCCAAGAAATTGGTTTGAACCATTTGCCAATCAATCTTTCTGGTACTGCCTAACTGAGTCGTAATGGGCACGCCTTGTACATCCCAAACGAGGGTGTCCATAAGTTTAAGGTTGTTTCGTTCTACATAATCTTCTTCAAGACTGACCAAAACTATGTCCTTGTACTTTTCATTCAGTTCTTCAGATCGGCTTTCAAGCATTTTTAGTGTACCACTCGTCAATTCTTCAGAAGCAATGATACTATCTCGATAGGTGACGCGCCATTCTCGCCTAAACATTCCGCCTCGCATATTGATGGATGTGTCTTCTAACACTTGCTTATAGGTGATCCCATTTACCGAACTCAATCGCATGGTGACAATGGGTACGCTCTGCAAAATTGGAAGTCCTCTTTCGGTGGCCTTCGTATTAATAGCATCCACTTGATGACTTTGAATATCGAAGATCATCAGGTTTGGCCGATCGTTATTTGTTGTGATTTCTACTTCGTTGATCAGTAAAGCCTGAATAAAGTAGAGTGTGGTGATCAGTGCAGTACCTAAACCAATGGAGGAAATTAGTACCAAAGTTTGGTTGTTGGGCCTGTGCAAATTGGCAAGGCTTTGTCTCCAAACATAACTCCACGAATCAGGAAAGAATCGCTTAACAAGCCACATGATGATCTTGGCGATACCTGCCAAAAACCCGAAGGCCAAACCAATAAATAACGTAAAGATTAGGCTATCTCGGATCGAGCCGATTTGTATAAAAGCGAAGCCAACAATAAATAGGAAAATGAATCCGTAGATAAGCCATTGGGCTTTGTCAATTTTGCGTTTGCCACTTTCTTGAATACCTCTTAGTGTGATTAAAGGAGAAGCCCTTCGGACGGCAATTAATGGAGACAAGGCAAACAGAATGGACACAAATAAACCTGTCAGAACACCACCTAAGATGGATGGACAAGACAATGAAAAAGTGACGTCAACCGGTAAAAAGTCTGCAAATACTCTTGGGAGTACTGTTTGAATAAACGTTCCTACAATCGCGCCTAATATTGAGCCGATCAATCCGATTGCACCAATCTGGCTTAGGTAAATATAAAAAGCATCTCTACCACTCGCGCCTAAGCAACGGAGAATGGCTACTAATCTAATTTTCTCTTTGATGTAGATGTGGACAGCGCTGGCCACGCCTACACAGCCTAAAAGTAAAGCGACAAAGGCCACCAAATTCAAGAAGTCAGCTAAGTCCTCGAAGGTGTCGCCTGTTTCTTCTTTCCGTTCTCTGATGGTTTCGCTGCTGATTCTCGCTGCTCTCAATGAGTCACTATCTGTACGGATCTGATCGTCAATATTGAAATCAGCAGGAGGGTCATTGAATTTGTAAAACCTTCGGTAGTATACGCGACTTCCTTTTTGAATCAATTCGGTCTCTTTCAAATAGGCCATCGGAATATAGACGGCTGGTGTAACCAAGGTAGCGCCAATAGATTGTGATGGCGAACTGATCAGGGAACCTTCAATTTTAAAAAGAACTCTACCGATTCTTATGGAGTCACCAATGCCAACGTTGTACTGTACCAATACACTTTGGTCGACTAGCGCCTTTCGAGTGCCATCTCTAAAGGTTGCTTCAGCATCAGCAGGTTCGGTTTCTATTTTTCCATAGTATGGGAATGCACCTTCTAAGGCTCTTACATCTACAAGCCTGCTTTCCTGATTCTTCGGAAAGAAGATCATAGAGGCGAAACTGTTTTCATAAGAGACCTCATGAGACATCTCTTCGATTACAGGATATCGGAATGAAGAATCATTACTGGCCAATTCTAAGTCTGCTCCCAATAGCTCATTCGCTTGGCTGTTAATATCGCTCTGTAGATTGTCACTAAATGAATTAATGGCCACTAGCGCGGCAATACCAATGACAATAGATGAAATGAATAGAAATAGGCGGGACCTACTCTTTCGAGCATCGCGCCAGGCCATTAGAAATACCCACTGCCAAGCGACCTTCTGGTTTGGAATCGAAATTTTCTTATCCATTCTCAGTTGCTAATTGGTCTGATGGATGCAGGACCATACCCCCTTTTAATTTGATAATTCGATCTGTTTTCTTGGCTAAATCAAGGTCATGCGTTACTAGGACAAGTGTAGTTCCAGATTCTCTATTCAGTTCAAACAATAGGTGTTCAATCTTTTCAGAAGTTTCCTCGTCCAAATTTCCTGTCGGCTCATCTGCAAACAGAATCTGTGGGTTATTCGAAAAGGCTCGAGCAATGGAAATTCGCTGCTGTTCTCCACCTGATAGTTGGGTAGGGTAGTGATCGTGTCTTTCGGCAAGTCCTACTCTGTCCAAGAGCTCTAAGGCTTTTTTTCGGATACCTTTTTCTCTTCTGAGTTCCATAGGCACCATAATATTTTCTACAGCAGTCAGGGTTGGTAGCAATTGAAAGTTCTGAAAAACAAAGCCGACATGCTGATTCCGCACGTAAGCTCTTTCGTCTTCGTTCAGTTTATCTAGAGAAATTCCATTCAGAATTACCGAGCCAGAAGTAGCCCTATCGAGTCCAGCACAAAGGCCGAGTAGGGTTGTTTTTCCGCTACCAGATGAACCTACTATACTTAGTTTATCACCACTTTGAATGGTGAAACTAATGTCAGAAAGTACCGTTAATGATTTTGATCCGCTGGAGTATGTTTTGGTAAGGTTAGAAACCTCAAGAATATTTGACATATTCGAATTTCAATGTTTAATATATTCAAGACGAATCTACTCTGTTTAGGTTCGTTTGACTAATGATTTAATGAAGATTAACACTCAATTGTTTAAGGCCATAGGTAGTTTTTTATTTACGATAAGTCTGTTGCATGCTTTATTTTCTCCTGTTCAGGATGAAAAAAAGCGCATTATCTTTTTTGGCGATAGTATAACTGCTGGTTACGGGCTATCTACTGAGCAAGCATTTCCAGCACTCATTCAACAAAAACTGGATAGTGGCCAGATGGCTTATCAGGTAATGAATGCAGGTTTAAGCGGTGAGACTTCAGCGGGAGGTTTGG
>DLQN01000020.1:11720-71494 GCA_002477595.1 Roseivirga sp. UBA7431 | reverse complement strand
GAGGATGACGAACCAATAGAAATAAAGCAACAAGAGAGAAATCTGTTTAAAATTCAGATTAACTCTGCTGATAGACTATTGGTGGAAGAAGAACCGTTAGAGGATGTTACGCAAATCCGGGAAATGGTATACGACTTCGTTTTAAATTTTGGTGCGCCTAGCGATAAAAAGAAGGGTAAGGCTGAAGTGAGCGATCGAGACGTATATGAGAGTCTACCAGGTTCAATGAGAGGATATATTAATCGTAATCTAGGTTCGTCTGAGTCATCAGATGGTCCCGGTGCAGCGATTATCTCATTGAAAGCTGACCGCGGAAGTAGCTATGACATCTTCATTAGTATTTTGGATGAGCTCAACGCGGCATATAACAAGATTTATGGTGAGAGAGTTGGTTTGACTGATGAAGAATTCAGAAAGTTGAACAGAAATGACCCTCGTCAGAAAGAATTGTACGATAGAGCCAGATCGGGTATTCCGAAGGCAATATCTATTGCAGAACCATCAACCGTAGGAGGATAATATGTCTAAGTTCAAGAAAAAAAGTGAATCGAGTCAGGATATCCCTACAGCAGCATTACCGGATATTATCTTTATGCTTCTGTTCTTCTTTATGGTAACAACCGTATTGAGAGAAACAGAGCTTAAGGTAGAGCAAAGAATTCCGAGAGCTGAGCAGTTGGTGAAACTTGAGAAGAAGAAATTGGTAACCTATTTATATGTAGGTGCGCCAAAGGATAAATCGCTTGGTACTGAATCTAGGGTACAAGCTAATGATGCCTTTATCGGTATCGATGGTATTGTGAACTGGGTAAGTCAAGAGAAGTCAAAGTTGAGCGAGAATGAGCGTGATCAGATCACTATTTCAATGAAAGTTGATGAAGAGACCAAAATGGGGATCATCGTTGATATTCAAACGGAGTTGAGAGAAGCTAACGCACGTAAGATCATGTACGCTGCTCCAACAAAGGCTAAGGATAATTGAGTAACAACTTTTTCAAATAAAAAGGGACTATATTATAGTCCCTTTTTTTATGCGTTTTTTTGACTGCTGATGAATACGATTAAGCTTAATGATAAACGAGTTACCAATGGATGGTGCATGTATGACTGGGCTAACTCAGTCTACTCTCTGACGATAACTACGGCTGTATTTCCAATTTACTTCGAAAGTGTTACTACAAGTGCTGATGGCAGTAAGCTAGTTGATTTCCTAGGATGGCAAATGCCTAATACTGTACTCTACACTTACGCTTTATCCCTTTCTTTTTTACTCACTGCTTTATTGCTACCTCTATTAACAGGAATAGCTGATTACACAGGAAAGAAGAAAGCATTTTTGAAAGGTTTCGCCTATTTAGGTGCTTCAGCATGTGCCGCGATGTTCTTCTTTGATGGATCCAATATCGAGTTTGGAATACTAACCGTAGTGCTTGCGAGTATTGGCTATTCAGGTGGATTAGTCTTCTATGATGCCTATTTACCTGAAATTGCCACTGCCGATAGGTTTGACAAATTAAGTGCAAAAGGCTATTCCCTAGGATATATTGGAAGTGTAATACTCTTGATCTTTAACCTGGCGATGCTCCAAAAACCCGAGCTTTTTGGACTTGAGCAAGGCTCTTTACCAGCAAGAATTTCATTTTTAACAGTGGCAGTTTGGTGGGTTGGTTTTGCGCAGATCACTTTTAAACGATTACCCGATAATCCGTTCAATAGAACTGCTACCGAAAACTGGATTAAAAAAGGGTATAGGGAACTAAGGTCAGTGTATGCCCAAATCAGAACATTACCGAACGTAAAGCGCTATGTCTTGGCATACTTCTTTTTCAATGCGGGTGTTCAAGCGGTAATGTATTTAGCATCTCTCTTTGGTGCTAAAGAGCTTCAGTTGCCAACAGATGCTCTGATTAAGATAGTTTTGTTGATACAACTTGTGGCAATAGGTGGGGCATATCTTTTTGCCAATGTTTCGAATAAAAAGGGAAATATATTTTCGCTCATGGTAATGATCGTGATTTGGATTGGCATCTGTATTATGGCCTTTTTTGTGAATACTGAACTACAATTCTACGGACTAGCTATTCTGGTCGGATTGGTTATGGGAGGTATTCAAGCCTTGTCTCGTTCAACATACTCCAAACTTATTCCAACAGACACACAAGATCATGCCTCTTTCTTTAGTTTCTATGATGTGACTTTCAACCTGTCGATTGTAGCTGGAACTATTGCTTACGGAACCATTGAATTACTAACAGGCTCCATGCGCTACAGCGCCTTAGGTCTGGGTCTCTTTTTTATAATTGGCCTTGCTTTAGTCCGGAAAGTGGAAGTACGTAGAACATAATTGAGCCTCAGTTTAACATGTCCATTTTCGCAAACGTTTGCAATCGGATTAATGGGCATAAAGATCTATTATGCAAGCTTTTATGGCTATCATTGATCTTGTAGAATTCAATCAGAGCATGAAAAAAAACCTTCTCTTACTCTTTGCTTTATTGCTAACAATTTCTGTTGCCAAGGCACAGATCGTTTCTATTCAACCTTCAAATGCAAATGGCGATCAAGAGATAAAATTGATCTTTGATGCTACTCAAGGAGATGCCGGTTTGGTTGGCGCAAGTAAAGTCTATATACATAGTGGAGTGGTTACAGATAGCCCTACTGGTATCGTCTGGACTTTTGTCAAAGGCAATTGGGGTGCAGATGATGGCATTGGTTTGATGACCAAGGTGTCAGGAGAAAGCGATAAATGGGAAATTACGCTATCGGCTACTGCAAGAGAGTACTATGGTGTCCCTTCAGGGACCAATATGTTCAGGTTATCAATGGTGTTTAGAAATGCAGATGGATCTTCCAAAGGCGCAGGAACATCAGGTACATTCAGTGGAGGTGAAGTTACTTCGAATGGTGATATCTATATGGATTTGAACGTTGCCAACTTTGTCACCATTACGGCACCAACTGATGAAGATATTTTCGTAGTCAGCGGAGAGTCGGTTTCTTTTTCTGCACAAGCCTCGAGCGAGGTGACAGCGATGGCACTTGCTATCGATGAAGGAAATGGGTTTAGTGAAAAAGCCTCGGTAACCTCAGGTTCTACTATTGAATATGATTTCACACCAGCCAATAGTTTTAGAGGCAGTCTTAAAGTCACCGCTACGGTTAATGGGGAGAGTCTAGAAGTTACTCAGCCATTAAATATTAACCTGACATCAGCTACTCAAGAGATGGCACTGCCTGCAGGCTTACAAAAGGGTATCAATTACGGTGCCGATTTGACTAAGGTTAGTTTGGTGCTTGAGGCACCTACCAAAGACTTTGTTTATGTTGTTGGTGACTTTAATAATTGGGAAATCAGTTCGGAATATTTAATGAACGTTACCCCTGATGGTGAACTATTTTGGCTCGAGGTTTCAGGTTTAACGCCAAACCAAGAGTACGTCTTTCAGTATTGGGTTGATGGAAATATTAGAATTGGCGATCCGTATGCTGATAAAGTGGCAGATCCGTATAATGACTCATTTATACCTGCCTCAGTTCACAATGCAATACCTAGCTATGACAAAACGGACTTCGCAATAGCAACAACTTTACAAACCGGTCAAACGCCTTTTGCATGGGATAGCACTGAAGACAATTGGCAAAGACCGGCTAAAGAAGACTTGGTGATCTATGAGTTGCTCGTTAGAGACTTTATTGGGACTCACAGCTATAAAGACTTAGTAGATACCTTAGACTACATCGCAAACCTTGGTGTCAATGCCATAGAGCTGATGCCCATTATGGAATTTGAGGGTAATGAATCATGGGGGTATAATCCGATGTACTTCTTTGCTCCGGATAAATACTATGGAACGAAAGATGATTTAAAGACCTTCATTCAAGCGTGCCATCAAAAAGGGATTGCAGTGATTCTCGACATGGTACTCAATCATGCCTTTGGTTTAAATCCGATGGTGCGAATGTATTGGGATGAAGTGGCTGGCAAGCCTGCTGCGGATAGCCCTTGGTTCAATCAAGATGCAACCCATCCTTTTAACGTTGGGTATGATTTCAATCACGAGAGCACTTACACCCAAGCTTTTGTCGACTCGGTAAATGCCTATTGGGTCAATGAATATCACTTCGATGGCTATCGTTTTGACCTATCTAAAGGCTTTACCCAGCAGAATAACTCAGGAGATGTGGGGGCATGGTCTGCTTTTGATCAATCACGGATTGATATACTGAATCGTATGAGTGACAAGCTTTGGGAAACGGATCAAGAGGCTTATGTCATTCTTGAACACTTTGGAGATAGTGCAGAAGAAACCGCTTTGGCTTCTGAAGGGATGATTCTTTGGAGAAATGTAGGGTTTCCCTATTGGAAATCACTCGGGGGGTCTACAGGTGAGACTTTCCAAGGGGCCACTGCTACTACGCATGTCTCTTATATGGAAAGTCACGATGAGCAACGACAGTTATGGGAAGTATTTCAAGAAGGAGCTGCAGCAGCTGGTTATAATACACGAGATACAACCATAGCCTTAGAGCGTTTAAAGATGAATGCTGCTTTCCTCTATACGCTACCTGGTCCGAAAATGCTTTGGCAATTCGGGGAGTTAGGATACGATATCGATATCAACTTTAATGGTCGAGTAGGGAACAAACCGCTTGTTTGGGGTAATGGTAATCTCGGTTATTATGAAGACCCTCTCAGGTCATATGCATATGATGCATTTGCAGCAGTTCTCGCTTTGCGCAAGCTTATTAATGCTGGATCCAATGTAAGCTACATTTACGACTTTGGTGGTAATGAAAGATCTATTAGCATCGATTCGGATGACTTGGATGTTATGATTGTGGGTAACTATGGCTTGACAGAAACAACATCAGATATCACCTATACTCAAACTGGCGATTGGTATGACTACTTTTCGGGTGCAACTGTAGCTGTAAGCAATCTTAGTACTTCCTTATCATTGGCTCCTGGCGAATTCAAAATATTTACGTCAAATGATGTGTCGGATGGTTTTCCAGGGGCTGTCGAAGCCTTCATTAGTCCAGTTACTGTTAACCCAGAAGTATTTGGCCCTGATGATGAGGTTACCATTACGTTTGATGCTACAAAAGCAAGTTCAGATGGGACCAATGGCCTTATTGGGGCTTCGAAAGTGTATATGCATGCAGGAGTTGTTTTTGAAGACGTTAATAGCCAAGCATTACAGAATATAGTTGGAACGCTTACCGATGATGGCTTAGGCTTGATGACAAAGGTGGACGGTGAAGACGATTTATGGGAGATAACTTTAACAGCCACAACCTACTTCTCAATTACTAGTGGTGAAGCCGTTCGATTAGGGGTCTACTTCAGAGACGCAGACAATTCAAATGTGGGCAAAGGCTTTAGAGGCTCGACTGTGTTCTTAGATATGGAGCTGGAGGGTCAGTTGATCAGTGTATTACCAGCTGAATTCGATCAGGACGATGAAATCACACTTACCTTTGATGCACGTTTCGGTAATAGGGGCCTGGTTGATGAAAGTAAGGTATATATGCATTCAGGAATTGCATTATCTGAAAGCAGCACCACGTTTGATGGCTTCATAAAAGGGAATTGGGGAGAAGACGATGGGCTAGGTCAGATGACACAATCATCTGAAAATACTAATAAATGGCTGTTGACTTTTACACCTACTGCCTATTATGGCATGAGCGATACAGATGTTGCATATCGTTTGGCGTTCGTCTTTAGGAATGCAGATGGAAGTAAAAAGGGAATCGGAAACCCAGGAGATTTTGAAGGAGGTACTGTCATCGCTAACGGAGATATTTTCTTCGACTTCCCAATTATCAAGGAGGTCACAAGTATTGAAGATGAATTGCCAGGATTTAACTATTATCCTAATCCAACACAAGGGGTGATTAATTTCTCAGGCGAAATGCCAGGGATACCAAGGGCCATTAAGATGTTCGACCTGAACGGCAACGAAGTCTTTAGGCAAAAATTATCTCAAGGAAGAATGGAACCAGTAGATATTACTGGGCTGAAGTCAGGCTTGTACTTGTTGAGAATTTTAACTGATCAGAAAAGATATACGCTCAAGATATTGGTTCGATAAAGAGAGCTATCTAGCATTATAAATAAAAAAGGGTTTAAAGTTAAGCCCCTTTTTTATTCGAATTTCATGTGTTTTACTGAGTCACCTGAGTCTCTTAATTCACGAAGAGAATCAATTCCTATTTCTAGGTGGGCATTCACGTAGTCTGCAGTGACTTTACTGTCACTAGCCTCCGTTTTTACACCTTCAGCAATCATCGGGTTATCCGAAACCAGAAGCAGTGCTCCACGAGGTATTTCGTTTACAAAACCGACCATAAATATTGTTGCCGTTTCCATATCAACAGCCATAGCACGTATTTTCCGCAAGTATTTCTTAAACGCCTTGTCATGTTCCCAAACACGTCTATTGGTAGTATAACATGTGCCAGTCCAGTAATCTCTTTCGTGCTTCTTGATCATGGATGAAACTGCACGCTGCAGCCTAAATGAGGGTAGTGCAGGGATTTCAACAGGCATATAGTCATTACTTGTGCCTTCTCCTCTAATGGCGGCAATAGGTAAGATCATATCGCCAATCTGTGTTTTCTTCTTTAATCCTCCACACTTCCCTAAGAAGAGCACTGCTTTGGGATGAATACTACTTAAAAGGTCCATTATGGTGGCAGCCATAGCACTGCCCATTCCGAAATTGATGATAGTAATGTTCTCGGCCGTTGCGCTCTGCATCGCTTTGTCTTGCCCCTGAATTTCAACACCAAATTTTTCGGAGAACATGTTTACGTAATTCATAAAGTTGGTGAGTAGAATATATTCGCCAAAATCTTCATTCGGTACGCCAGTATACCTGGGTAACCAATTTTCTACTATTTCTTTTTTGGTTTTCATATGAGTTTATTGGTTCGGGGGAATTATATAGCTTTGTCAAATGCTCGACCTCAGGCTACCTAAATACAAATATCGCATTGAACAAAGAGATGGCAAGTTAGCCATTTTCGATCCGATTAGGAAGAAGTTCATCGTATTAACCCCTGAGGAGTGGGTGCGTCAACACTTTTTGAACTTCCTAAATGTCCACCTAGGATACCCGGCCAGCTTGACCAGTGTTGAAACGGGTCACAAGTATAATTCGCTTACCAAAAGAAGTGACATTCTGATCCTTGATAATCAGCTGAAGCCTTTGGTCTTGGTTGAGTGCAAAGCAGCCTCAGTGCCTATTGACGAATCTACAGTAAGACAATTGGCTGTTTACAATACAGCATGTAAAGCCCAGCTGCTAATTGTCACTAATGGTATGGTTACTTACGCGGGGTTATGTAAAGCCTCCCCAGAGGCATTCGAGGTCTTATCGCAAATCCCTGATTATAATAGTTTGACAGCGATGATTTGATTGACTAAATTCCTGTATGAGTTTAATCAAGAAGATAGGGTTCCTTACAGCTTTCATTATTCCACTTTTGGCCATATTAGGTTTTTACTTAGGTGGCTATTGGAATTATATGGCCATTGTATTCGTGTTTTTGCTTATTCCGATCGCTGATTGGTTAATTGGGCAAGACCCTGAGAATATGACGGATCAAGAGGCTTTGATAGTTTCTGAGCAACTCTATTACCGATTGATCACTTACATCTGGACTTTCTTTCAGTTTGGGTTTCTAATTTGGGGTGCTTATGCCATCGCTGACAGTGCTATGGAGCCGGTAGCGCTGTATGGTTTTGTACTGAGTTTTTCATTGGTTACTGGAGGTATTGGTATTACTGTTGCGCATGAGTTAGGCCATAAGAAGACTAAGCTGGAAAGGTTCTATGCACGTGTAATTCTAATGACGGTTTGTTATATGCACTTCTATATAGAGCACAATAGAGGGCATCATGTGTATGTTGCAACGCCAAGAGATCCTGCCACCAGCCGAAAGGGAGAGAGTTTTTATGTGTTTTGGTTTCGCTCTGTGATCGGTAGTTACTTCAGTGCTTGGAAGCTTGAAAGAAGTAGGCTTCAAAGGAAAGGGCTCTCTTTTTGGGGTATGAATAATGAAATGATTTGGTATACAATTCTTCCCATTCTCTTTGCTGTGATTCTGACTTTTGGGACAAGCGTGTACTTCGAACGAATCGTATGGGAAGTACCCTTATTCTTTTTTGCTCAAAGCCTTTTGGCGTTTACACTTTTGGAAATAGTCAATTATGTGGAACACTATGGAATAGTCAGAAAAGAGAAATCTCCAGGTGTGTACGAAAGCGTCAACCCTATGCATTCTTGGAATTCAAACCATCGCCTTAGCAATTTCTTCCTATTCCAGCTTCAGCGGCACTCCGACCACCATGCAAATGCCATAAAAAGGTATCAAGTACTTAAGCATTATGAAGAGTCGCCTCAATTGCCGTCTGGCTATCCTGCAATGATTTTATTAGCCGCCATACCACCTTTATGGTTTTTATGGATGAACCCCAAACTGAAAAACTGGGAACGGGCGGTTTATAATCGTACTAATTAGATACTCTTTAAGGCCTTTTCATCAGTGCGTTTCGCGTGATTTTTCCTTTGAATATTACCTACCATGTTGGCAACGGTGTGACTGCTTAGCAATCTCGGTAGAAATGCACTTAGCTTGTTCCAGAAGCCAGGGACTGCTACGACTTTTCCTCGCATTAGCGCTTCAAAAGCGTACTCAGCCACATGGTCGCTGTTCATAATATTGAACTTGATATTCGGATCGCCATTACCATTTGCCTTCGAAAAGTTCGTTTTAGTCATGCCAGGGCATATTACCATAACTTTGATTCCTGTTCCTTTCATTTCATTAGCCAAAGCCTGAGTGAAATTCAGTAAGTAGGACTTTGAAGCGTGATAAGTTGACATCAATGGACCGGGTACAAATGCTGCCACGGAGGCATTATTTAATATGTATCCCTTACCACGAGAAATCATTCCTGGCAACAATAGCTTAATCAAGTAAGTGGGGGTGACCACATGTACTTGAAGCATGGCCCTGTCTTTATCCCAGTTGCTTTCCGCAAAGTAGCCAAAGTTCCCAAAACCGGCATTGTTAAAAATGAGGTCAATCTCAAGTCCCTTTTCTTGTGTGAAACTGACAATAGAACTTGCCGCATCTTCGGTAGATAAATCTTGGACAAAGGTGTGGATTGATGTGTTAACCTCTTGGCTCAAAAGTGAGGAAGCATTTTCCAAACCTTGAGCATTCATATCTACCATGACGAGGTTGTAGCCTTTGTGGCCTAATAACTTACAGAATTCATATCCAATGCCACCAGCAGCGCCAGTAACTAGTGCAGTATCAGCCATTTTTTCTTTGTTCGGTGGAAATTAAATAAAAAAAGGAACCCCTAAAAATAGAGATTCCTTTTATTTATGTTTATAATAATTTATGCCAAATACTTTTCAATTGGAACGTAAGGTAGACCGAATACTTCAGCTACCGCTTCATATACGACATCACCGTTGATTACATTGAGTCCTTTAGCTAGTTCCTGATTGTCCTTGCATGCTTTCTCCCATCCTTTGTTAGCTAATTGAAGCGCGTAAGGAAGTGTAGCATTTGTAAGTGCGATAGTAGAAGTATAAGGTACTGCACCTGGCATGTTCGCTACACAATAGTGAACAATATCATCAATGATAAATGTTGGATCAGCATGTGTTGTTGGACGACAAGTTTCAATGCAACCTCCTTGATCAACAGCAACGTCAACCAATACTGTACCTGCTTGCATGTCTTTTAACATGTCCCTAGTGATCAAGTTTGGTGCTTTTGCACCAGGAATTAATACCGCGCCAATGATTAAGTCCATTATTGGGATTAACTCTCTAATGTTGACTTCATTAGAGTAACGAGTCACTACGTTTGGAGGCATCACGTCATTCAGGTAGCGGAGTCTATCAAGGTTTACGTCCATAATAGTCACTTGTGCACCTAAGCCAGCAGCCATTTTTGCTGCCTGCGTACCTACTACGCCACCGCCAAGTACAAGTACTCTGCCAGGGCTAACACCAGGAACACCACCGAGTAAGACTCCCTTACCCATGATCGGTTTCTCTAAGTATTTCGCTCCTTGCTGTGTAGCCATACGGCCTGCCACTTCAGACATTGGAATAAGTAGCGGCAAGCTTCTGTCAGCCTTTTCAACAGTTTCGTAGGCAAGACATATTGCACCACTCTCAATCATGGCTTTAGTTAAAGGTTCATGAGAGGCAAAGTGGAAGTAAGTAAAGACGAGTTGCCCTTTCTTAATTAGCTTGTATTCGGACTCAATAGGCTCTTTTACCTTCATGATCATTTCGGCAATCGCATAAACCTCCTCGATTGTAGGAAGTATTTTTGCGCCAACTTCTTCATAAAGTTCGTTCGGGAAACCACTGTTAAATCCAGCTTGGTCTTGAACATAAACAGTATGGCCTTTTTTGATTAGCTCTAAAGACCCTCCAGGTGTCAAAGCGACCCTGTTTTCGTTGTTTTTTATTTCAATCGGTATTCCAATGATCATAATAAAAGGACGTTTAAATTTTTGTGTGGGCAAATATAGTAAGTGGTATCTACAATCGTTTGCAATTAAATTAAAAAAGAGGTTGCTGACTGAGATTCAGAATGAAATACGACCTCTTTTGATAATCTCGAAATTATGTTCTTTTTGATCAAAATTGAAACGAATAATATTTTGATTTTGTCATTTTGTCGAAATTGTCATATCGTAGCCAAGTGCGATACAGAATAAAATTTTATAAACGATACCTTTTCATGAAGGAAACCAAATTTGATTTGTCTTTATTATTGACTACTTTTGATTCCATTTTTATGAGAAGCAATCGTTCATTAAAACTGTTATATCTGTGGGAGCAACGAAGAGCATTAACAAACGAAAAGTTAGCATAGAAGATGTCCTAAGAGATTATCGCTTGGTCTACGAAAGTAGAGAGGCGAGTCTTATAGGCCGAAAGGAAGTCTTCATGGGCAAGGCCAAGTTTGGCATTTTCGGAGACGGTAAAGAACTTGCTCAAATTGCAATGGCTAAAGTGTTCCAAAACGGTGACTTCAGGTCAGGTTATTATAGAGACCAAACCTTCATGTTCGCGATAGAAGGTCTTACCATTCAACAATACTTTGCTCAATTATATGCCCATACCTCTATTGAAGCAGAACCTGCTTCTGGCGGAAGATTGATGAATGGTCACTTCGCTAGTCGTTTGCTAGACGACAGTGGTAATTGGAAAACTCAGACAGAGATGAAAAACTCTAGTGCTGATATCTCTCCTACAGCCGGTCAAATGCCTAGGCTTGTGGGCTTAGCATATGCTTCTAAACTTTACCGAGAGAATAAAGAGTTACACGGATTAACTGATTTTTCTATCAACGGGAATGAAGTAGCATTCGGAACGATTGGGAATGCATCAACTTCAGAAGGACATTTTTACGAGAGTATTAATGCGGCTGGAGTACTTCAAATACCGATGGTCATGTCTGTTTGGGACGATGATTACGGGATTTCAGTTCCTAAGGAGTTTCATACTACGGGAGGCAGTATTTCTGAGTTTCTAGCTGGAATGCAAAGAACAAAAACAAAACTAGGGTACGAAATCATCAAAGCAAAAGGATGGGACTACCTCGGTCTCGTTGATGCTTTCGAAAGAGGAACAAAAATAGCACGAGAAGAACATGTACCGGTTTTAATCCATGTAGAAGAGATGACTCAGCCACAAGGTCACTCTACCTCAGGTTCACATGAGCGTTACAAACCGAAAGAACGACTAGAATGGGAGAAAGAGTATGACTGTCTGACACAATTCAGGAAGTTTATTCTTGAGAATGAGATAAGTACTGAGGAAGATCTTGTCTCCATTGAAACTGAGGCTAAGGCTACAGCTAAGACTGCACGCCAAGAAGCTTGGAATGGTTTCATTAATGACATTAAAAAGGATCAAGACAAAGCTGTTGAGATTCTTGAGGCACTTGGAAACGAAAGTGCCCATGGAGGAACCATTCTCCAGATCGTTTCAGAATTAAAGAGCACACTCAATTCGATCAGACTTGATACTTTCAAGGTAGTCAAGAAGGTGTTGCGTATCACACGGAGTGAAGAGACTTCGGCAAGAGCATCTTTGGTCGCTTGGCTGGAGAATGCCCATAAAGAAAATTTCGCTCGTTATAATTCACATGTAATGAGTCAATCCTCAGATGCTTCCATTGAAGTTTCTGAAATTAAGGCTGAATACTCTGAATCGTCTCCACTTGTAGACGGAAGGGAAGTACTTCAGGCTTGTTTTGACGCGGCAATGAGCCGTGACCCAAGGGTGTTTGCTATTGGGGAGGATGTAGGTAAAATTGGTGATGTCAATCAGGCTTTTGCAGGACTTCAAGATAAGTACGGAAACCTAAGAGTTACAGATACTGGTATCAGAGAAACAACAATCATTGGTCAAGGTATTGGTGCAGCATTAAGAGGACTAAGACCGATTACTGAAATTCAATACCTGGATTACTTGCTTTACGCACTTCAAACGCTTTCAGATGACTTAGCAACATTGCAATATCGTACGGCAGGTGGTCAGAAAGCTCCTTTAATTATTAGAACTAGAGGGCACAGATTAGAAGGCGTTTGGCATTCAGGCTCTCCAATAGGAATGATATTGAATAGTCTACGAGGAATCAATGTACTGGTTCCAAGAGATATGACTCAGGCCGCTGGTTTCTATAATACTATGCTTAAGTCTGATGATCCAGCATTGATCATTGAATGTCTTAATGGTTACAGGTTAAAGGAAAGAATCCCAGATAATATAAGTGAATTCACCGTTCCATTGGGTCAGCCCGAAGTATTGAGAGAAGGTGACGATGTGACCATCATCACATACGGATCAATGTGTAGAGTAATCTTACAAGCCGCACAAGAGCTAGAAGAGGTCGGTATTTCTGTTGAGGTGATAGACGTGCAAACGCTATTGCCTTTCGATGTAGACCATCGCATCGTTGAGTCTCTAAAGAAAACAAATAGAGTAGTTTTTGCAGATGAAGACGTTCCTGGAGGAGCTTCGGCTTATATGATGCAGAAAGTGCTGGAAGAGCAGAGTGGATACTTCCATCTTGATTCCCAACCGGTGACAATAGCAGCCAAAGAACACAGACCAGCCTATGCCTCGGATGGAGATTACTTCTCTAAACCGAATACAGAGACTGTTTTTGATAAAGTCTATGAGCTAATGAATGAGGTAAATCCAGCTAAATTCCCTAAGATTTACTAGAGGTATTAATTTGGTGGGATAGTGATTCCTTGAAGAGTAAACTCATTCGTTTGAGAAACATTACTCTCATTTAAAGCCCTGTCGCGAATTTTAAATTCAAGCATTAAGGTGTCCGTTCTGAAGATAGGTAAGAATAGACCTGAATTCATTTCATAAGTAATTACACCTTCGATAGGTCTATCATTATTTACAATGAAATCGCAGGCATTGTCCTCGCTTGATAAACATGGAAATCTTCCGTCAAATGAAATGCCACAAAGGGTGGTTTGGTTAGCGCTTCCGCGAGGTTGTGCTCTCATGTCTAACTCTTCAAAGACACCATTTCTTTTCACAAGAAAATCTACTTCTATGTTGAATTGGTTCTCATTGAATTCTATCAGCAAGGTATCCAGAAAGTCTCCATCGCTATTGAGATCCAAGTTCTCTCTATCCTCGATGACATAATCCAAGCAAGAAAAAGAAGGGTCGGTAGGCCTATCTCCAAATTCGATAAAGCCGTTAATATCTGGAATGAGGCCAAAGGCATTATAAGGCCTATCATTTTCATTTCCGTCTAAACCTAAATCACCATTTCCATCTTGTACATTAAAAGAAAGACTTAGAACCGTTTCTTCAAAAAGGGGATCTCCTTGATTTCGGACCTGAAAAGTGACATCCTCAAAACTAATAGAAGGAGCATCAGGAAAATCAGGCGGTTTATTGCAACCAATAACCGACAGCGCCACGATTGCAACGGATAACAAAACCTTTGAATATTGTGTAATTCTCATGCAAAGCATTTAAAAGAGTACAATTATAGCAATATTTGCCCTAAATATCTGCCCATAGTCAATAACGAATGCCTGATATCAATAGTTTATCACAAAGAATTATTTCTGTCAACTCTTTGACATTTGATGATCTTGCGCTCGAGGTATTCAAACTTCAGTATGATCAAAACCCCGTTTATCGGTCCTTTGTTGACGCTTTAGGGAAACAACCTACTGATATTAAAAAAGCGGATGAGGTTCCTTTTTTACCCATCGAGTTCTTTAAAACGAAAAACGTAAAAACTGGAGTATGGAACACAGATTGTGTTTTTGAAAGTAGTGGTACCACACAAACTCAAACCAGTAAGCATCAGGTTTTTGACGAAGCATTCTACTTGCAGAATTGCTTAAATGCGTTCGAATCGGCTTATGGTGCTGTAAAGGATTATACAGTATTAGCACTCTTGCCGTCATATCTAGAGCGAAGTAACTCTGGCCTTATTTCAATGGCGAATTATTTTATTAATGAGACGGATAAGCCTTCTTCTGGATTCTTCTTAAATGAATTTGAGGCTCTAAATGATCTATTACTTTCGCTAAGAGATCAAAAAAAGAAGGTGCTTCTTATTGGTGTTACTTTCGGTCTCCTTGATTTTTCTGAAGCTTTTCAAATCAGTTTCCCTGACTTAATTGTGATGGAAACAGGTGGGATGAAGGGTAGGAGAGAGGAAATGATCAGAGAAGATGTTCACAAGGTGTTAAGAGGAGCGTTTGATGTTGAGCAAATTCACTCCGAGTATGGAATGACGGAACTGTTCTCTCAGGCATACTCTCATGGCGAAGGTATTTTTAAGCCTAGTAGAACGATGAGGGTTATCGCAAGAGATTTAAATGACCCATTGACTTATCCTTTTTCAGGAAGAAATGGTGGTTTGAACATTATCGACTTAGCAAACTTCAAGACATGTTCATTCATAGAAACCAAAGATATGGGGATGGTGCATGATGATGGAACTTTCGAGGTGCGAGGGAGAATTGACAACGCGGAACTTCGAGGATGTAACCTGATGCTGATTTAAAATAATCTTCTAGTCTTGTCGTTCGGGTTTTAGATTAGCCAGAGGTATGATTATGTTATTTAGGGTTAATTTTTAACTTTGTTCTATAACTACTCCCATGAATAAGAAGAAAATCATCATTACAGCGGTTGCAATATCTTTTTTGGGCATAACTTCATGTGCTCAGCAAGTATGTTCGGCTTACGCCAAGGTGGATAAAAAGGAAGAAAAGAAGGAAAAAAGAGAAGGTCAATTTTAACTTTTTAGACCAAATACCTTTTTACGTCTTCTGCATTAATACTTTCACCACACATAATTACCAAGCGCTCGGTTACGTTTCTCAGTTCTCGAATATTACCTGACCAGTCATAAGCTTGTAATGCTTTAAAAGCATCTTCAGTTACTTCTTTCTTTTTGGTACCATACTCATTCGCTATATCATCTAAGAACTTGTCTACAAGTAGTGGGATATCATCTTTTCTCTCCTTCAATGCCGGTACCTGCACTAAAATCACACTCAACCTATGATAAAGGTCTTCACGAAAATTAGTTTCTGCTATCTCTTTCTTAAGGTCTTTATTCGTTGCAGCTAAGACTCTTACATTAACATTAATGTCTTTATCTCCTCCAACACGCGTAATCTTATGCTCTTGTAAGGCACGCAGTACTTTCGCTTGAGCTGATAGGCTCATGTCACCGATTTCATCAAGAAAAAGAGTTCCCTCAGTAGCCTGTTCGAACTTTCCAATGCGTTGTTTATGAGCAGAGGTGAAGGCTCCTTTTTCATGGCCAAAGAGTTCACTTTCGATTAATTCAGAAGGAATCGCAGCACAATTTACTTCGATAAAAGGAGCACTTGAACGATTACTTCTTTCATGGATGCCTCTAGCAACTAATTCTTTACCACTCCCATTCGGACCAGTAATTAATACTCGTGCGTCAGTAGGACCAACCTTATCCATCATTTCTTTTACTATGGATAATGATTCGGACTCACCGATCATTTGATAGCGCTTAGAGAGTTTCTTTTTAAGGGTTTTAGTTTCGGTAACGAGCGAACTCTTGTCCAAGGCATTTTTTACAGTGAGTAAAAGGCGATTCAAATCTGGGGGCTTCGGAACGAAATCAAAGGCGCCCATTTTAGTCGCATCAACGGCTGTTTCAATGGTGCCATGTGCTGAAATCATAATGAACTGTGTGTCAATTCCAGCCATTTGAACGCGCTCTAGAAGCTCGATCCCATCCATCTTAGGCATTTTAACATCGCAAAGTGCAATGTCGTACTTGTTGGTAATCAACTTGTCTAAGCCTTCCTGACCATCTTTCGCTTCGTCAATAGTATATTTTTCATATTCTAAGATTTCACGTAAGGTGCTTCTTATACTTTGTTCGTCATCGATGATCAGAATCTTTGCCATAGAAATTTAAGTTTAGCCAATATTAAAAGGTCGTGACAATCTAAACAAATAGTTTGCCACGACCTTTTTAAAAAAGCAAGCCGATAAGCCGGGTTCTGTCATACCCCAACAAGTTGGAGCGTTCTTATCATTTATCTAGTCACGGCATTGCTACCGCAATCAATCTGCCCACCCACCTACATCGGACGGGAACCCTCAAGCGTAGGCTTACATGGCATTTCACCGCATAGAGTTTACCTGGTTTCACTACAGCTTAACCTGTACATTCTTTCTGTTGCACTTGTCCTTTTCAATCGAAACTGAAAGACGGCCGTTAGCCGCTATGCTTCCCTATGGTGCCCGGACTTTCCTCCCCGACAAGTCGGGGCGATAAGATGGCTTGCCCCACAAAGATAGTTAGCAAAGATCAATACGCACTTTATCAGGGAGCTAAAGTTTACGACCCTAGTAATACCTATTAAGTAGATTCAATGACCTCATTAGTCATTAGTAGAATTTTACTAGGCTGACCCGTGGGTGGAATTATGGCCTCATGTTTCTCAATAGTGAAGTAAATGTGCTTTAACTCCATTTTTGCTAAGCTCAAGCGCAGGCGCTGGTAACCGTATCATGTCTGCCATAAACAGTAGTACTTTGAGCCATTTTTTATCAGTTTCGATATATGAAAGGTCGAAGTCTATGCCGAAATAGTATTGGCGAAAGTTGTTGAATCCAGCGTTGATATTTTGATCGTCTCTTGCGAAGACCATGTTTTGAGCGCCATAGCCAATGGCTAAATTGAGCCATTTTGGGAACCGGCTTTCTTTGGCGAATGCATGAATGTCAAATGAAGCCCAATAGGTTTGTCCATTATAATCTTTAAGAAGCTCTTCTAAGAGGCCATTTCCAAGAAGGTTTGGGCGTTGACTCGCTAGGCTCGTTTCATGGAAGCTCCATTTGATTTTGATTCTCTGTTCGTTCCATGCCTTTTGTTGCATAAAGAAAAGCCCTGAGCCAGCGGCATTGGCTATCATATCTCCATAAGAGAAACCAAAGCCTGGTGAAAACCCATCTAGGATTTCTACTGGGAGTAGGAGGAGCGTACTTAAGGCACTACTCCAAGCAATGGCCTTATGATCTGATAAATGAGTCTGCCGAAGTAACTCATAGTTGACTCTAGAAAAATTGTAGGTAGTGAAGACATGACCCAATTTATCAACTTGCTTCCATTCGGCATTATCGTTGAAGAACTTGAACCGGTCAAAACCTTGTTCTTTATACCATGCTTGACTGAGAATGAACATTGACGTGCCATAGCCTATTCCTCCATATAATGCGATGTTCTTTAACCGATCTGGTTTGGGTATTGTGTCTTGACCAAAAGATGAAATGGCTTGACCAAGTAATAAGGATAAGCACAGCAGGACGCATCGCATGTCGAAAGATAATTAATCTACTTACCTAATGCCTTTTTGTAAGTGTCTATTGCTCTTAATCTTGCGAATTTATGTTCAACGATAGGCTCTGGGTAGCTATTTGTTCCGTATTCTGGAACCCACTTCTTGATGTATTTTAATTCGTGATCGAATTTTTCAGTTTGAGAAGTGGGGTTAAATACCCTGAAGTAAGGCTGAGCATCTGTGCCTGTACCAGCCGCCCATTGCCATCCACCATTGTTCGAAGCTAAGTCAAAGTCTAAGAGTTTTTTTGCGAAGTAAGCTTCTCCCCAGCGCCAATCTATTAGCAGGTGCTTGGTTAGAAAACTCGCCACAACCATTCTTATCCTGTTGTGCATGTAACCAGTGGTATTCAACTGCCGCATTCCAGCATCCACGATAGGGTAACCTGTCTTGCCGTCACACCATTGTTGAAAGCCTTCTTCGTCTTGTCTCCATGGTATTTCGTCATACTGAGGTTTGAAAGCACGTTCTGCCACATAATGATTGTTTGCTAATATCATCGCATAGAAATCTCTCCATATCAATTCATTGAGAAAGGTACTATTAAGCGATTTTGCCTTAATCGCAAGCTTACGAATACTAATCGTACCAAACCTTAGGTGAACGCCTAACTTTGAAGTAGCGTCAAGCGCTGGGAAATCTCTTTGCTCGTTATACTTTCGAATGATTTCTTCGTCTACATCTGGGGCAGGAATTTCAATCGATGAGGCCTCAAATCCCATATCGTTTAAAGAGATGATTTCTTCATGCTGTACAAACCAATTGTCTATCTCCGAAGCATCACCCTGTGGAATAGGTGGATTAGCCTCAAACTTAGCTCGCCATACACGACTATAGGGTGTAAATACTTTATAAAAGGTGCCGCCTCCTGACACTATTTCTTCTTTCTCGAAAATTACGTGGTCCTTGAAAGTATAGAACCCAATACCATCCTTCTTGAGGTGATTCTCGATTTCACCATCACGCTCAAGGGCATAAGGCTCGTAATCTCTATTTGTAAAGACTGAGTCTATGTCAAAGTTAGCCGTAAGGTATTTGAATGCTTCAAGAGGGCTGGAGTGGAATGTCTTAATACTGGAACCTACTTTGCCAAGCTTTTTGCTCATTTCATCGATTTGCTTGTGAATGAAGCTTACGCGCGCATCGTTTTTATCTTCTAGTTTGTCCAGAATATTTTTATCAAAAATGAAGATCGGTAGGAGAGGCTTATCCTCTTTTATGGCGTAATTAAGAGCTGTATTATCTTCTAACCGAAGGTCTCTTCGAAACCAGAAAATGTTGATTTTGGGCATAACACTATTTTGTTCATCATACTAACTGATGAGTGGGCTATTAGTTTGTACCTCCTGGATCAGTTGGGTCATTATTAGCTTCAGCTATTCGTTTTCTTCTTTTTCGGTTTACACCAGAGAAAAATTCTTTTAGGCTGTTGAAGCTTGTAGTTTGCGTAATACTGGCACCAGTGGTATTTGTGGTCGCGTTTTGAGAGTTTGCGAGGTTCGTAATGTCATAATTGTTACGCGAGTAAACTTTCACCTTATACTTGCCATCGTCCGTCAATAGATATTCTGCAGTCCAATCACCAGCAATGCTGTTCACATCGACAAGGTTTGTTAGGCCACCTTCACGCGTAATTCTTAACCGGCCATCGAGAAATGTGTAGGAAAGTCTAAGCCGAAATGTATTGAAAGCATCCTGATCTAAGTCTGCAAGGTCCAAATCAACTTCAAGGTTTTCATCTAATTGTGCGATGAGCTGGCTGAATTGATTTGATAAAAATTGACTAACGTTTTGTGTAGCCGTTCTACCCCCAATGGTAATGCCGCCTTGGTCAGAAAACCTGTTTAGTACAATTAAGCTCAACACCTGACGGTTAAGTTCTTGCTCATCACTGATCAATCGATTTTTGAACGCATTAATGGCCACTTGGTTCTCTTGCCCTTGGATTTGACTAAAGTCAATGTCAAAACCAATTTCAGGAGAGAGCATAGGTCCTTTTAGGGAGAGGAGTACTTTTGTTGGGAATCTTCTGTTGACTCCACTACTGCCGCCACCTTCGCTTATTGGATCAGCAAAGCCAGTTTGTTCTAAAATAGGTTGTAAAGAAGTGTTTTGCGAAAACGAAGCATTTAAGTCCATGACAGCGGCATATGGGGCGCCATACCAGGTGATAGTGCTTGGTTCTTCTATGTCAAACTCTTTCGTGATGATGTTATAAAGAGAGAAATTATAACCTCCCTCCACTATGTTCAGTCCACCAGTCATGGAGAACTTGCCTTGTGGATCAATTTGTAATCTCAGCTGTCCAGTACCCCTGCCTCTAATGATATCTCCAGATTTTGGGTCAATGATAATCTCAACATATGCGTCCTCTGTAACGGCAATATCTAAATCTAAGTTAAGACCCTCAATCTTTATTTTATTTACCTCACCTTCCTCTAAGGGATTAGATGTAGTCACCGATGTGGTATCTGTTCTGTCAATGAATGTGATGTATTCAGGGTTGTCACTTTCGTCAGTCCCTTCACTAATAGGAATAAAAAGGCGTGTTTCACCTGCCGTTTGAACTTTTGCGGCTATTGTCAAATTGGATGCTTCGCCCACAAGGGTTAAGGTGCCAGTGGCATAGGCGGTACCATAGTATAGGTCACTTAATGCTTCATCGGTGTTGAGCACCTGGAATTCATTAAGGTCACCTTGTAGGTTTAATTTGAAATTACGAAACGACTCATGTGCCACGTTGCCTTTGAAACTTGCCTGACTTCCTATTTCATCCGTAAAGTTGATGTTAGATAGTTCAATGAGGTCCTTCTGGAATGATATGTTGCCATTAAAATTATAGCTAGTGTTCAGGTAGTTAATTCTCATCTTAGCTTCTTCCAGTGTTCCAGTGCCAGTTATGATTGGTGCATCCGCAGTGCCAGTTACAATGTAGTTACCCGTTAGATAGCCGCCCAAATCAGTAAAATACTCTTCTATGAAAGGTTCGGCAATTCTAAGGTTAGCATCGTTCAACTCCAAGTTTAACTTGAGTTGATCGGTTTTATTGGATGGGAAGAAGTCACCTCGGAGGGAGATAATTCGTTTGTCAAGACGATTTACGGTAAAGTCCAAATCGAACTTCTTTCTTAAATCATTCCAGTTAAGACTTCCATCTAGGTCGCCTACTAAAAAGTTATTAACCCTTAATTCTTCTAACTGTATATCTCCAAATAGTATTGGGTTATAGTAAATGTTTTGGGCAGAGAGTTTCCCCTTTAATTTTCCAGTAAATGATTTCGATGTTAAGGGGTTGATGTTGGCCACAGAAACATCTTTGAATTCGATGCCCAATGTTTTAGAGCTATCTTTTGTGACAGCAACCTCTCCATCAAAACTAATAGACTGATCTGTATTGTAGACGCTTAGGCCTTTTATTTCAATTCGTTTCTCACCAAAAACAACCCGATTCTCATCATGTATTTTCCATTGCTCATTGAGTGCCTGTAGCGTAGAATTCTTAAACTTTAGTACAGTACTATCTGGATAAAAATCAATGTCCGCACCTAATTCGGCAAAGTTACCACTACTTTCTTGTTGCACACGTTGCTCAATGTCAATGTGTGGACCATCCCACAGAGCAGTTAAGGTGAAATCTCTTGTTTCAGAGGTATTGGCATATCGCTGTTTTTCAGAACTTACATAGCCACTTATAAATACCTTCGTGGCGTCACGCAAATTTGTTGAGTTAAGTGCGATAACGTTTTTATAAAACCATATGTTGGCCCATTTTATCGTGTCTGATTCGGCAGAGAGGCTTAAGTCCGTATTCTGTTCGTTGGTAAACCTGCCTTGAATGCCGGACTCCTTTGAGACATAAATAGACGTATCAAATAGTTGTAAGATTGGACTAACGTCCGCTAATTCCATACGGTAAGCGATGTTGAAAGGCATTTGGCTAGTTTTATTCTTAGCTAGAAAGCTATCTACTTCCTGTAGTCTACTAGAGAAGATAAGTCGGTACTCTTCATTGATCGTTTTTAGTTCGGCTAATAGGTTGGTAAATTCAAACTGTCCGTCCAGCTGAATGTCAAATTGACCTTTTGAGGAGAAACTTACTTTTCGCCCAATGACATCCCTTTGAGAAACAAACTGAAGTGAATCAAATACTATTGAGTTTTCTTCATATTTCAGGTAGGTGTTTTTTAGGGCGATGTTACCTAATATGCTATCGAGCTTAATCCCGGTGATGTCAATATTGAAGTCAGTAGCTAAGGTGATATCCTCATTAATTAGGTTTAAGGTATTAAGTTGGGCAGTATCCAGCCTTCCAGAAATACTGAATATTTGTTTTTGGTCTCTCAGGTCTACAGATCCTCTTGCTATCATCTGTAGGTTTGGATCTAGCACCGTTAGCTCTCCATTAAAGAATGATTTGGCAAAACTCCCATCTGTTTCGATATTTTGATAGTCATAGCCATTGATGCCAATCTTTGGAATACTTGCATCTAATATAAAATTGGCTTCATCCAGTGTGAAGCCAGAACCAGTAATCCTTCCAGCCATATTTACTTTTTGAAATACGCTCTCCCCTGTAAAGACTCCTAAGTCAAAGTTTTGCATACTCAAGTCTCCATTATATTGAGCGAGTTGTCCAGCTATGGCTTCAATGTTAGTATTTGAATAGAAAGAACCAATTTCAGTGTCAAACTCTCCGTCAGCCACAAAGTCATCCAAAAAACCAATGAAACTCCCATTTAACTTAACAAGACCTAGTTTCTTGCTAATTTCATAGGCTTTGTCACCTATATAGGCTCTAAAGTCTTCCGCTATGATCTTTGAATTGTTGAGTGTAACTGAGAAGTCTGTAGTCTCAATATCGGGTAAGCCTTCTAGCTCCATTGAGCCGCGGAGTACAGTTTGTTCACCAAATTCGATCTGAAAATCATCAGAGTAGAAATCTCCAATGCTACCCTGAAAAAAACCGTCAATCTTGACGAGCTCGTTGTGTTTCTTAAACTCGGGGACGAAAAAGCTCAGCTCATCAGTGTGGAGCTTTGTCTGTGCGAAGTTAGCCCTGATATCAACCCTATCTACGAAATAAGACATGTCGCTGGGGCTATTCATACCGAAGATAACCTCATCGGTAATATGAGATTTACCCATTTTTAAGTCTAAATCATAGAAAGCCATTTCTTTCCATGAATATCTAAAAAAGGACTTTAACTCATCAACTTTAAGTCCTGACGCGCTATCTCGAGTGGTCAGGTATTTAATGTCTAACTGAAAAGTATCCGCTACAGCTTTTAAGTTGAGGAGATCAGCATTAATATCCACTAACTGAAAATGGTTGTAATCAAAGCCAGTTTTAACGCTATCCCGACTACTGTCAGAAATACTAAACTTAGATTCTAATAAAGTGATTTCGTCAATGGTGAAGGCGGCAGCTTTACTAGGGGTGCCAGTGGATTCAGTGGCAAGAAGGTCAGTGAGTTTGATTATCCAATCATCAATATTCAACCTTCGACTTGTTTCATCTCTAAGGTTGACATCCGCACCTTTTATCCATGCTTGTCCCGTTTCTAAGTTTTGTTTACCGATGAGGTCTCTGAGCTTGAAGGTTAAAACCAGCTCCTCAATTCCAAGCATCTTGCCATCCTGAAGGTCATAAATCTGCGCTCCATCAACAGAAACAGCATTAAACCATTTGATATTGATGTAGTCGATTTCTGTTTTGTAACCAGTGCCTTCAGTGAGATAAGTAGTAATGCGGTCACTGACATAATTTTGGACTGGAGGCAGGTGTATCAGTAGCGCTAGAAGTGCTAGTAAAATGAAAGGGGAGAGAACAAGCCAAAGAATTGATTTAGCAATTCGTTTTTTAATAACTTGCGATCGTTTAATTTTCTTCTTCAATGCCTTCCTCCGAAATCAAAATCTTAGCCATAGAATCCTCCTGTGACGAAACGTCTGCAGCTGTCGCAGTAGATGGCAAAGTACTTAATAATATAATCGCAACGCAATCAGTGCACGAAAATTATGGAGGTGTAGTGCCTGAATTGGCAAGCCGCGCACATCAGCAGAATATTGTTCCTGTCGTAGATGAAGCTCTCAAAAATGCTGCCATCTCAAAAGATGACCTTTCTGCCATCGCTTTTACGCGTGGACCAGGTCTAATGGGTGCCCTATTAGTGGGTACATCTTTTGCAAAATCGATGGCCTTGGCCCTAGATATTCCTTTGATTGAGGTTAATCATATGCAAGCGCATATTTTGGCTCATTTTATTGACGATCCAAAACCAAGTTTCCCATTTCTGTGCCTGACTGTAAGTGGAGGGCATACGCAAATAGTGCTTGTCAAAGATTACCTTGAAATGGAGGTGATTGGAGAAACACAAGATGATGCGGTTGGCGAAGCCTTTGATAAAACAGCTAAAATGTTAGGGCTAGGCTATCCAGGAGGTCCATTAGTAGATAAGCTGGCGCAAGAGGGAGATGCCCTTAGGTTTAAATTCCCTGAAACGGAGATGCAAGGACTTAACTATTCATTCAGCGGAATTAAGACTGCGGTATTGTATTTCTTGAGAGACCAGTTAAAACAGAATGAGTCGTTTATAAAGGATAATGTAAATGATATTTGTGCTAGTGTACAATATACCTTAGTGCGAATGCTTTTGCAAAAATTGAGAAAGGCAGCTCGACAGCATCATATCAGCGAGATTGCTATTGCGGGAGGTGTCTCCGCAAATAGTGGGTTGAGAAATACGCTGAATGAAATGGCGAAAAAAGAAGGCTGGAATGTTTATATACCTTCCTTTGAATACTGTACGGACAATGCTGGTATGATAGCGATGGCAGCACATTTTAAGTATGTGCAAGATGAATTTGTCGGACAAGAAGTAAGTGCACTACCTAGAATGAAATTTTAGATGAAGAACCTTGTCAGAATAGGTGATACTAAAACACATGGCTTTAAAGTGACTGCAGATCATTTAGCAACTTTTGAATCGGGCACGGTGCATCAGGTATGTAGTACTTTTGTTTTGGCACGAGAAATGGAGTGGGCAAGTAGACTTTTTGTCCTTGATATGTGTGAAACACATGAAGAAGGTGTTGGCACAATGCTCCATATTGATCATAAGTCGCCTGCTTTTGTTGGTGACGAGGTGTCATTACTGGCCAAAGTTGCAGGGTTTGAGAAAAACGAATTAATCTGTGAAATAGAAGTGAGTTCTAAGGGGCGAATTGTGGCGTTTGGTAAAACAGGGCAGAAAATTATGTCAAGAGACAAGATCACTCAAATTTTCACTAGTTTAGAAAGATAGATGGCGAAGGATAAACAACGTTTTGCGAGGACGGTAAATATTAAGAATAGAAAAGCGGGTTATGAATTCGAATTTCTTGACAAGTATGTTGCTGGTATGCAATTGATGGGCACTGAGATCAAATCGATCCGAGAGAGTTTGGTAAACATGCAAGACGCTTTCTGCTATTTCAATAATGACCAGCTGTTTGTTAAGCAATTGCATATTGCGCCTTACGCACAAGGGACTCATTATAATCATGTAAGTGATAGGGAACGAAAGCTGTTATTAAATAAAAGAGAACTTAGTAAACTGAGCGAAAAGTCTAAAGAGAAGGGTTTATCCATAATTCCAACCCGACTATTTATAACTGATCGTGGGTTCGCCAAACTGGAGATTATCTTAGGACGTGGTAAGAAGCTTCATGATAAGCGAGACTCGATAAAAGAGAAGGACATAAAAAGAGACTTAGATAGAATCAACTTTTAATCAATGCAATTAGAAAATCATGGGGTTGTGAGATTGAGCATTGTTCCTGTCAGGGCGGAGCAGTCAGATGCATCAGAAATGATTTCTCAATTATTATTTGGAGAACACTATCGAGTGCTAGAAGTATCTGAGAACGAGGCATGGATTAAGGTTGAAAATGCTTTCGATGCTTATCAAGGTTGGATAGATGTCAAACAGCATCACCCGATATCACAAGAATACTTTGAGCAGATCGAAAGTAGTGATTATAAGATTTGCACCGAGCTCACCAGTAAGATCCTATTTGACCACCAAGTGAGCTTTATTACTTGTGGCGCCATATTGCCATTGTTGAATAACCCTCTATTTAAGGAGGAAGCAAATGTCGTCTTCAATGGTAATTCTAAGAGTATGCATCAGAAGGTGGGTATTTCTACACTTATCAATACGGCCAAGATGTATCAGAACACGCCATACCTATGGGGTGGTAGATCACCATTTGGCATTGATTGCTCAGGATTTACACAGGTAGTTTACCGAATGGCAGGATACAAATTACCAAGAGACTCTTCTCAGCAAATAATGAAGGGCGAAGAAGTTAAGCTCGATGAACATATAGCGGGTGATTTGGCATTTTTCACCAATAAAGAAGGCAAGATGAATCATGTGGGTCTCCTTATAGGAGAGAATGAGATCATTCATGCCTCAGGTAAGGTGAGAGTAGATCAAATCGATAAAAAAGGCATCTTCAACCGAAAACAGAATCGCTATACCCATCACCTATTTAAAGTGAAGCGAGTGATAAAGTAAACCATGAGACGTGTTTTGGTCCTAAATCAAGATTATAGTCCCCTGTCCGTTTGTTCGGCAGAACGGGCATTTCTGCTGATTTACCTAGACAAAGCAGAGTTAGTTCATGGAGACCCGAAGCTTGTGATGCGCTCCATTGGTTCGAGTCATCCGATGCCATCAGTAATCCGCCTTCAGAAGTATATTTTTATTCCATTCAAGAGCGTTATGCTTTCAAGGCAAAACATCTTCAAACGAGATGCTCAAAAATGTCTCTATTGTGGAAGTGATAGAGATTTAACTATTGATCACGTGGTGCCTAAGTCTAAAGGAGGAGGTTCCAATTGGGCTAACTTGGCAACAGCCTGCAAGCGTTGCAACTCTATAAAAGGGGATAAAACACCTGAGGAAGCTGAAATGCCCTTGTCGCAAAAACCTTTCAAGCCATCCTATATCATGTTTATCAGGAATTTTAGCGGTTTTACTTCAGGCGATTGGTTGCAGTATCTAAGTCTGAATTAATTAAAAGCTGTTATTTGTGTCTCTTTGAGTCCAATTAAAAATAAATTATTACCTTTGCAGTCCGTTTCAAACGAGGCGGCTTTTTGTAATAGGTACAAAGAGTTTCATAACCAAAATTTCCCAGCATGTGCCCTGCATGTTGAAGGAAGTAATCACGGGGCAAATTTATCATGTCAGAAGAAAAAAAAGCACCTGAGACAACAGAGGAAACTGTAGTTGTTCAGGAAACTCAAGCGGCACCAGTCGTTGAGGAAAAAGTTGAAGCAACTGAGGTTGCGGCAGAAACCCCAGTAGTAGAAGAAGCTCCAAAAGAGAAAAAAGCTCCGGCTAAGAAAGCTGTGAAAGCAGAAGCTGAGCCAGTTCAAGAAGAGTTTGATTGGGACGCTGTTGATACTAAAGGTTTCGGAGAAGGTTACACTGCTAAGGAGAAAGAAGATTTAGAGACACTTTATGGTGATACTCTAAACACTATCGAAGAGAAGAAAGTAATCCATGGTACAGTAGTATCCATGACTCCTAGAGATATTGTATTAAACATCGGTTACAAATCTGATGGTTTAGTAAGTTCTTCAGAATTCAGAGATACACCAGATTTAAAGGTCGGTGATCAAATCGAAGTTTACATTGAAGAGCAAGAAAACGCACAAGGACAGCTAGTTCTTTCTAGAAGAAAAGCTAAGATTGTTCGTGCATGGGAATTGATCCAAGATGCTAGTGAAAATGATAAGGTAATCGAAGGCTTCGTTAAAAGAAGAACTAAAGGTGGTCTTATTGTTGACGTTTATGGTGTTGAGTCATTCTTACCAGGTTCACAAATTGATGTGAAGCCAATCAGAGACTTTGATGTTTTTGTAGGTAAGAAAATGGAAGTGAAAGTTGTGAAAATCAACTACACTAACGACAACGTAGTAGTATCACACAAAATATTGATCGAGAAAGATCTTGAGAAGCAGAAAGCACTTATCCTTACGAACCTTGAGAAAGGCCAAGTACTAGAAGGTGTGATCAAGAACATGACTAACTTCGGTGTATTCATCGATTTAGGTGGTGTTGATGGTCTATTGCACATCACTGATATCTCATGGGGTAGAATCAACGATCCAGCGGATGTGTTGAACCTTGACGAGAAAGTCAATGTAGTTGTACTTGACTTTGATGATAACAAGAAGAGAATTTCTCTTGGTATGAAGCAATTGACTGAGCACCCTTGGGATCAGTTGGATGCTGCACTTGAGATTGGTTCTAAAGTAAGCGGTTCTATCGTGAATGTTGCTGATTACGGTGCATTCTTAGAGCTTAATGCAGGCGTTGAAGGATTAATCCACGTTTCTGAAATGTCTTGGTCTCAGCACTTGAGAAATCCACAAGACTTCATTAGTGTAGGAGATAAGCTTGATGCAGTTGTGTTGACACTTGATAGAGATGAAAGAAAAATGTCTCTAGGTATCAAGCAATTGACTGAAGATCCATGGACTAAGCAAGATGTATTAACGAAATACGGTGTAGGTACTAACCACACTGGTATTGTAAGAAACCTAACCAACTTTGGCTTGTTCATCGAGCTAGAAGAGGGTATCGATGGTTTGGTACACGTTTCTGATCTNNTCTTGGACTAAGAAAATCAAACATCCATCAGAATTTATTAAAGTTGGAGACGAGCTTGAAGTACAAGTGCTTGAGTTAGATATTGACAATAAGCGTTTAGCACTAGGACATAAGCAATTAGAAGAGAATCCTTGGGATACTTTCGAAACTGTATTTACGCCAGGTTCTTCACACAAGTCATCAGTAATTTCGAAAAACGATAAAGGTGCTACACTAGAATTACCTTACGGACTAGAAGGAATTGCTACTAACAAGAACTTGAAGAAAGAAGATGGATCTAACGTAGAAGTTGGTGAGACTTTGGATTTCATAGTTGTTGAGTTCTCTAAGGATGACAAGCGAATTGTAATGTCGCACACTTACACGCACACTGCTCCTGAAAAACCTGTTGCTCCAGTTAGGAGAACTACTTCAGGTGGAGGATCTGCAAAAGCTAAAGCGAAATTGAAGAATAATGACTCTGAAGGTTCAACTTTAGGTGATCTTGATGCACTATCTGCATTGAAGGCTGAAATGGAAGGCAATACCAAAAAGGCTAACGAGAAGAAAGCAGCAGACAAGAAGAAGTCAGATACGGCTAAAGTCACAAAAGCAAAGACAGAAGCGACTGCTGATGAGGCAGAAGCAGCTCCTGAAGCAGATGTAGTTGAGGCTCCCAAAGCGAAAGCTAAAGCAAAGGCTCCTAAAGCTGAAGCAAAAGCAAAGGCTCCTAAAGCTGAAGCGAAAGCGGATGATGCTCCTGAAGAGAAGGCATCAGAAGAGTAATATTGAATAGATAGAGAAAAGCATCCCGTGAAGATCGGGATGCTTTTTTATTACTTAATCGTAGAAGTATTGGTGTAGCTTATGATTATTGATAAATTTGCACACTAAATTTTTGGCGCTGTGGCCGAGTGGCTAGGCAGAGCTCTGCAAAAGCTCGTACAGCGGTTCGAATCCGCTCGGCGCCTCTATTGAAAGCACCCTTTTTGGGTGCTTTTTTTGTTTAAAGTCTGTTGAAGCGAACGGCATCGTTTGAGAGCAATTTTGAGCACTCAACGAAGTGCCCTGCAACCTGCTGCAAGCGCATGAGTAATCGGCTCAGTGCCTTGCTTACAACCACCGTTTTTTACTTGTAAACTATCTAAAATTCGGATTGGTCATCATGCTTATTTGGTTGTAGATATTAGTTTTTAATTGTAGGATTTACCCTTTCAATTTTTCATTAAATGTTCATTTTATTTGTAGGCTATTGGGTTCGAACTGTGCTTGTCTATGGCCTCGCTACTAAGCCTAAATGGCTTATTGTCATACCCTAAAAATAGGGTCATGCATGGCATGCTGTAAAAGGTACAGTAGGCTGTGTTATTGGCACTATTTATAATGAGTCTAAATAATATTTACTGAGAAAGTAGAGCGTTAAATATATGGTATACAGTGCTTTAAAATTCGTTTTTAGTCTGTTGGGGTACTGAAAATGGTGTCTGAAATTAGTTTGAAATACGGGCTTCCGACACTACATTTGCAGCTATAATTAGAACATTAAGTTAGTCTGTGATAAAAAATACATTTTACATGGTAGCGAAAACAACCATTGTCCGATTTACGACAGCATGCTTATTTGTGTGCTGTTTTCTTTTTTCTGAAGCAAATCTTTTTGCCCAAAGAGAAGCAGTACCAACTGATGAAGCTATCATTAAAACAGGTGCCGGACTATTTGAAGAGTATGCTTGTAATACTTGTCATAACGTAGTGGGAAAAAAGGTAGGTCCTGCTTTAGCGGGTGTCTATGACCGAAGAGAACTCGAGTGGATTTACTCTTGGGTAAAAAACTCAACACTTTTAATCGAAAGTGGTGATGCTCAAGCCGTAGGGCTGTACAATGAGTACAACAAGTTACAGATGGCTGCTTACGACCTGAGCAATGATCAGATTCTATCCATTATGGCTTATGTCCGAAATGTGGAGGAGAATCCTGTAGTTGCTGCTGTAGATTCTGCTGCTGGTTCTGACGGTGCTGTTGCTCAAGTGGACGGAGTTCCTGCTCAGTACCTGAATATCATGGTTGGGGTGCTAGTTTTCGTGCTCGTAGTGATTATGATCGTATTGGGTCTTATTATAAGTGTACTTAGAAAAATTGCACAAGACAAAGGAGATTTATCAGATGATGATGAGGCAGTAATTAATGAAAAATTCAGCCTTTCTTCCTTCTTGAGGAGCCCTGTTGTAATTGGCATCATTACCTTTTTGGTAATTGCTCTAGCAGGTAAAAACGTTATCGATGGTCTTTACACAATAGGTGTTCAGCAGGGTTATGCTCCTGAGCAGCCAATTGCTTTCTCTCACAAACTTCATGCGGGCCAGTATGAGATTGCATGTCAGTATTGCCATACTGGTGTTGAAATAGGTAAATCTGCAAATATTCCTTCGGTGAACATTTGTATGAACTGTCATAATTTCTTGAAGACAGATTCACCAGAAATACAAAAACTTTATGCTGCACAAGAATCAGGGCAGCCAATAGAATGGGTTAGAATACACAACCTGCCTGATTTAGCTTATTTCAATCACTCGCAACATGTGCAGGTGGGTGAGATTGAATGCCAGACTTGTCATGGAGAGATTCAGGAAATGGAAGTTGTAGCACAGCATGCGCCATTAACAATGGGCTGGTGTATAGACTGCCATAGAAACACTGATATTAACTCCAAAGGCAATGGTTACTACGATAAAATTGTAGAGCTACATAATAAGAGTTCGAAGACGCCATTGAAAGTGGCTGATATCGGTGGTTTGGAATGTGCTAAGTGCCACTATTAATTGAATACACGATTTCTGATTGATATACAATGAAAGAAAATCAAAAAACATACTGGAAAGGTATTGAGCAATTGACAAACGATTCTGAGTTTGTTAAAAAGAACGAGTCTGAATTTCCGGAATACCTTCCTGTGACTGATCAAGAAGGTAACAGTAATAGAAGAGATTTCTTAAAGCTTATGGGCTTTGGTATCGCAGCAGTTTCTTTAGCAGCTTGTGAGACTCCTATAAGAAAGGCGATTCCTTACTTGAACAAACCAGTTGATGTTGATCCTTCTGTGCCTAATTACTATGCATCTACTTATGTAAATGGTGGTGATGCGGTGAGTATTGTTGTAAAGACAAGAGAAGGTCGGCCAATAAAAATTGAGGGGAACAAATACAGTACCATCGGTCAAGGGGGTACTAATGCTCAAGTTGAAGCATCTGTTCTTTCTCTTTATGACAAAGAACGTTTAGCAGGTCCTACTAAGGATGGTGCGGACGCAGACTGGGAAACAGTTGATAAAGAAATAGCTGCTCAATTAAATGATATAACTGCCAAAGGTGGTCAAATCAGAATTGTTAGTCAGTCAGTATTGAGCCCGACTACCAAAAGAGCGGTAGGAGAGTTTGCCTCTAAATTCCCAACAGCACAGCACGTTACCTATGACGCTGCTTCGGCATATGGAATTTCAGAAGCACACAGAAGATCTTTCGGTGAAGCGATGGTTCCTTCTTATGATTTCAGTAAAGCGCATACTATTGTAAGTATCGGTGCTGATTTCTTAGGTACATGGATTTCGCCCATCCAGTTTTCAAAACAATACAGCAAGACGAGAAAAATTAACGAACACCATCGTGAAATGTCTCGTCATTTTCATTTTGAGTCAAACTTGTCACTGACAGGTTCGAATGCGGATTATAGAACACCAATTAAGCCTTCTCAAGCTGGACCTTTAGTAGCTGCCATATATAATGGTATTGCTGCAAAAGCTGGTCAGGCAAAAGTAAGTGGTGGAGCAAGTGTAGAACATGCTAGCCAAGCGATCAACGAGCTTTGGGCAACTAGAGGTAAGTCCCTTGTAGTTTCTGGTTCTAATGACCCAATGGTACAAGTTCTTATTAACGGTATCAACAGCATGTTAGGTAACTACGGTGCTACGATTGATGCCAATGCGCCAGTTCACTACCGTCAAGGTAATGATCAAGCAATGAGTAATTTGGTTAAAGAGATGAATGGTGGGGCTATTTCTGCTGTGATCTTCTTTAACTGTAACCCTATATATGATTCAGCGGAAGGTGTTGCATTAAGTGCAGCGGTGTCTAAAGTTGGATTGACCATCTCTACTTCAGATAGATTGGATGAGACTGCTTCAGTTGTGAAGTACGTAGCACCAGATCACCACTACCTAGAGCAGTGGAATGATGCAGAGTTAAGAGAAGGACACTATAGTTTACTTCAACCTACCATCTCACCAATTTTCAAAACGAGACAAGCACCAGAGTCATTCTTGAAATGGGCAGGGCAGGATGTAGAATATTATACTTATCTACAAAATAACTGGAGAGAGAACTTCTTCGGTAAGCAATCTGACACTTCAACTTTCCAAACTTTCTGGGACAAGGCATTGTATGATGGTGTGTTCGAGACAGGAGGAAGTAATAGAGACTTGAGCTTTGATGCGGCAGCAGCTAACGCAGCAGCAACAAGCATTGCTCAGAATTACAAAGTAAGTGGAGGCGGTTTTGAGCTTTCGCTTTACCAAAAAATTGGTTTAGGTGATGGTTCTCAAGCAAACAACCCTTGGTTGCAAGAAATGTCTGATCCAATTACAAAAGCTACTTGGGATAACTATTTGACCATGTCTATCGCTGATGCCAATGAAATGGGCATCACACTAAAAGAAGGCGAAACGCAACTAGTTGACCTTACTGTAGGTGGAACTACAGTTAAAGTTCCTACACTCGTACAACCAGGTCAAGCCAATGGTACATTGGGTATGGCAGTGGGTTACGGAAGAACAAAAGCAGGTAGAGTAGCAGATGGCCTAGGTGTAAATGCTTATCCAATGATGACGAAGCTCAATGGAGCTAGTTTTATGGATGTATTTGCTGGCGTAAGTGTTACTGCAACAGGTGAGAGCTACAGGATAGCGCAAACTCAGACGCACCAGACTTATATGGGACGTGAAAACGTGATCCAAGAGTCAACGCTTCAGGAATACAAAAAAGACGCAAGTGCTGGTAGATGGCACCCAAAAGTTTATCAAGAAGGTAAATACCTTAAGCCTTCGAAAATTACCTTGTGGAAAGGTCACGAATACAGTAACCACCACTGGGCCATGTCAATCGACATGAACTCTTGTACTGGATGTTCGGCTTGTACCGTAGCATGTCAGGCAGAAAACAACGTCCCTGTTGTAGGAAAAGAGGAAGTGTTGAATAGAAGAGAAATGGCATGGATTAGAATTGACAGATACTATTCTGCAGCTAATCCGGCAGGAAGCAAAAAGGAACTAGAGGATGCTGCAGAGAATCCTGAGGTTACTTTCCAGCCAATGATGTGTCAGCATTGTAATAATGCGCCTTGTGAGACTGTATGTCCTGTTGCTGCGACTACTCACAGTTCAGAAGGATTGAATCAAATGACTTATAACAGATGTATTGGTACTAGATACTGTGCTAACAACTGTCCTTACAAAGTAAGAAGGTTCAACTGGTTCAAATACCACGATAATACGCAGTTCGACATGAACTCATCAATGAACAACGACCTGGGTAAAATGGTATTGAACCCAGATGTAACTGTTCGTGCTAGAGGTGTAATGGAGAAATGTACAATGTGTGTACAGCGTATCCAATCTGGTAAATTAGCTGCGAAGCGTGAAGATAGAAGGCCTGTTGATGGTGAAATCAACGTGGCTTGTGCTTCTGCCTGTCCATCAGATGCAATCACTTTTGGTGATTTGAATGATGAGAATTCTAGAATCTCTCAATTATTACAGATTGAAAAGAAAGAAGATGGCGAAGGCGCTACTGAGCGTGTGGTCAATGAAGAGCGTGCTTACCACGTGTTAGAAGAGATTAACGTCAACCCTAACGTTTGGTATATGACCAAGATCAGAAACAAACAAAAAACTGAAGCTTAATTTTTAAACCGAAAGAATATGCAGGTTACTTCACCCGTAAGAAAACCTTTAATCACAGGCGGTAAAACCGTTCATGATGTTACTGAAGACATCTGTCGCCAGGTTGAAGCTAAGCCTTCAAAGCTGTGGTTGATGGCCTTCGGAGTCTCCGTGGTTACATTGGCTATTGGATTCCTTGCTGTTGCTGCCACCCTATGGGAAGGCATTGGCATGTGGGGTCTAAATAAAACAGTTGGTTGGGCATGGGATATTACCAACTTTGTATGGTGGGTAGGTATTGGTCACGCAGGAACACTAATTTCTGCTGTACTATTGCTTTTCCGTCAGAAATGGAGAATGGCGATTAACAGGGCTGCAGAGGCAATGACAATCTTTGCTGTTATTTGTGCTGCTATGTTCCCTGTACTGCACATGGGTAGACCATGGTTAGGAGCTTACTGGGCATTACCACTACCAAACACTTTCGGTTCGTTATGGGTAAACTTTAACTCTCCTTTGTTATGGGACGTTTTTGCAATCTCAACTTACTTCTCTGTCTCACTTGTATTCTGGTACCTCGGTTTAGTACCTGATTTTGCAACGATTAGAGATAGAGCGACAGGTATGAGAAAGACAATTTACGGTGCACTTTCTCTAGGATGGGATGGCGCTGCAAGAACTTGGTCTAGATACGAGTCAGTATCTTTGATTTTAGCAGGTTTAGCAACTCCACTTGTACTTTCAGTACATACTATTGTATCCTTTGATTTTGCAACCTCAGTAATTCCTGGATGGCACACCACGATCTTCCCTCCATACTTTGTGGCAGGAGCGATCTTCTCAGGTTTTGCGATGGTATTGACGCTGATGCTCGTTACGAGACACGTATTCAAACTACAAGACTATATTACTATTGAGCATATAGAGTTAATGAACATAGTTATTATGGTCACTGGTTCTATCGTAGGTATCGCTTATATCACTGAGTTCTTTATAGCTTGGTATTCAGGTGTTCCAGCAGAACAATATGCCTTCTTTAATAGAATGAACGGGCCTTATTGGTGGGCATACTGGTCTATGATGACCTGTAATGTGATTTCGCCACAACTCTTCTGGTCTAAGAAAATTAGGACGAGTATCGCTGCAACATTTATCATTTCAATCATTGTGAACATTGGTATGTGGTTCGAGAGATTCGTAATTATTGTGACATCACTTCACAGAGATTACTTACCTTCTTCATGGGCCATGTTCTACCCAACTGTTTATGACATGGGTGTTTACTTATTCACATTCGGATTGTTCTTCACAGCATTCTTCTTGTTTGCGAAGTTCTTCCCAGTGATTAATATGGCAGAAGTGAAAAGTATTGTTAAATCATCATCAGAAAATTCTGTTAAAAAAACGGCTTAATTATGAGTGATTCTAAAAACTTTATACTAGGCGTTTACGATGACGAAGATGTATTGCTACATGCAGTAAGTAAGATTCGTGGTGCCGGGATTAAAATTGACGAAGTATATAGCCCATTTCCAGTTCACGGACTAGATGATGAGTTAGGGTATAAAAAATCAAAATTACCAATTGCCGCTTTTTTGTTCGGTATGTTGGGTACTACCCTTGCTTTAACAATGCAGATTTGGATGCTAGGAATTGACTGGCCGATGATTATTGGTGGTAAGAACTTCGTAGCAATTCCTGATTTTATACCCGTTACGTTTGAGTTGACCGTATTACTGGCCGCTTTTGGTATGGTAGGAACATTCTTAGTTTCGAGTGATTTGAAGCCTTGGAAAGATCCTAAGTTGCTCGACATAAGAATTACGGATGATAAGCACATCATGGCGATTGATTTAGCCAAGAATAAAGCTGTTGATGCTGCTCAGATTGGTAGCGCATTGAAAGATTCTGGTGCGGTTGAAGTGAATGATAAAAAAGTTGAAGAATAAGCTGACTAACGTTATGATCCATAAAATAAAAGCTTTTGTTCCCCTCGCACTTGTTGTACTGATAAGTGCCTGTACTGCTAAGGGTGATAACCCTGGTGTAGAATATGCTCCTCAGATGTATCACTCTGTACCTTACGAGCCACTGACTCAAATCGTGGACGAAGATAGGGGCGAGTGGTTGAGCAATAGGGAAGATGGAAAGGGAGAATTTTATAACTCCAACCCAAACAATCCCTATGCACAGAATGTAAGAATACCAGTTGCAGGAACAGTGAGAAGAACGAGTAATAACATACTACCTTATAGACTGGAGAAAGACCAATTGGCGGAAGCTGCATTGATGGAAAATCCTTTTCCAGCTAGTCCAGAAGTTCAGGCCGAAGGAAAAAGGTTGTACACAGAATATTGCCAGCACTGTCATGGATCTGATGGTAAAGGTCAAGGTAAAGTAGGAGTTGTATATGCGGGTGTTCCGTCTTATTCGGCTCCCAATAAGAAGGACTTACCTCAAGGACACATCTTTCACGTGATTACCCACGGGTATAATCGTATGTGGCCTCATGCTTCACAAATTAGTGAAGATAGACGTTGGAAAATCGCAAGGTACGTTCAACAATTACAGCAACAGTAACAGATAAATTTTTTAGAGATGTCAAAAGAAGTATTTGATTTTAGCGCAGGGATAAAGAAGAAGCTTGCTATAGCTTTTATCTCAGGTGTTGTTCTGTTACTCGCTGGATGGATGTTGTCTTCAACTGGTGGACACGAAGAAGAACACAGTGAAGATGACCACACTGAATTAGCAGAAGCTGATGATCATGGTACAGACCATGATGCCGCAGAAACAATGGAAGCTGAACATCACGAAGGTGATGATGGCCATGTTGCTGAAGCTGGTGAGCATGAAGCCGAAGAAGAGCACGAAAAAGGATGGTTTGATCGCGTTGTTATTGATCTATGGATCAACAATGTGTATTTCACAGGATTGGCCTTGATTGGTTTATTTTTCTTTGCTATTCAATATGCTGCTCAAGCAGGTTGGTCTACCTATATACTAAGAATTCCATTGTCAATGGCGAGTTGGATACTACCAGCTGGTATTTTGATGCTTCTAACCTTCCTGTTTTTCAATCACGATATTTTCCACTGGACGCATAGCGATCTTTATAATGAGTTCAATGCTGATGGATCGTTGAACACCCATTTTGATTCTTTAGTAGCAGGTAAGGCTAGTTTCTTCTACGCGCCACTCGATGCAGGTACATTCCCTGTATTCTTTGTCGGACGAATGGTAGTGTTTTTTGGAGCTTGGATATTATTATTTAGAAAACTGAGATCTCTTTCCAATTTGGAAGATCAACTAGGTGGTACATCGTATTGGTATAAAATGAGAAGAACATCAGTTGCCTTCTTATTGATCTTTGCGGTATCATCATCAATTGCTGCATGGGATTGGATAATGTCAATTGACGTTCACTGGTTCTCGACCATGTTTGGCTGGTATGTATTCGCAAGTTGGTTCGTAGCTGGCCTGGCGTTGATCACACTCATCACGGTCTTATTAAAAGAAAATGGTTACTTGACTCAAGTAACTTCAAATCACTTACATGACCTGGGTAAATTTGTATTTGCATTCAGTATTTTCTGGACGTACATCTGGTTCTCTCAGTTCTTGCTAATCTATTACGCTAACATTCCAGAGGAATCGGTATACTTTGTTGAACGAATGATGAACGACAAGTATTCAACTGTATTCTATGTGAATTTGATCATGAATTTCTTCTTCCCTTTCTTAGTCTTAATTACGAGAGACGCGAAAAGGCTGAATGTATTCTTGAAAATTGCGTGTATTGTAATTATTCTAGGGCACTGGGTAGATTTCTACTTAATGGTGACTCCTGGTACGCTTGGAGAGTCTGGCGCTTTCGGTTTGACTGAAATCGGACTTTACCTTGTATTTGGCTCTGCGTTCTTATTCGTAGTACTCAAAGCACTATCATCTTATGCTTTGGTACCAAAGAACCATCCAATGTTAGAAGAAGCAAAGAATCACCACATTTAACACATAGACAAACTAGTAGATATGTTCGGTTTTTACATAGCACTTGCGATTCTCTTAGTTTTAGGCATCCTACTATTGATCTTTAGGGTCACTAGATTGGTTGGTATAGTTAAGGGAACAGGGGAGAAAATTGTTACGGATAGTAACAATGTGAATGCAGCGATGATGATAGTGTTCATGGTGTTGTTCTTTGGAATAGCAGGTTGGTATTCTTACGTGAACTTTGATGCGTATGATCAACCTGTAGCCTCTGAGCATGGAGAGTTAACTGATAAACTATTCTGGAGAACCATGTGGATCACCGGGATTGTGTTTGCCATCACGAACATTCTCTTATTTTATTTCTCATGGAAATACAGATACTCTGCGAAGAGAAAAGCAACATTTTATCCTCACAACAATAAGTTGGAGCTTATCTGGACGGGTGTACCTGCCATTGTTTTAACATGGTTGGTAATCTCAGGATGGATGGCTTGGGATGGTATCATGAGCGAAGCGCCAGAGGAGTCTGAGCAAATTGAGATCATGGGCGCTCAGTTCCAATGGTCAATTAGATACGGTGGAGTTGACAATCAAGTTGGTGATTATGATTACCGATTGATCGATGCAGTTAATGCTCATGGCCAAGATCTTTCGGATAGATCTAATTTTGACGACTTTATTTCAAACAATTTGGTAATACCGAAAGGTGATCCAGTATTGTTGAAGATTAGAGCAAGGGATGTACTTCACAGTGTATTTATTCCTCACATGCGTGTGAAAATGGATGCAGTACCGGGTATGCCAACTCAGTTTTGGTTTGTGGCTAATAAGTCAACAGATGAGATGAGAGTTGAAGAAGGAAATCCTGATTTCAATTATGAACTGGCATGTACAGAGGTATGTGGGGGCGGACACTTCTCAATGAAGAAGCGTGTGGTAGTTCTGGAACCAGCAGAGTATGCTGAGTGGAAGATAGACCAAAAGTCTTGGTTATCTAAAAACCCTCAGTATCTAAGTCAGGTACCAGAAAACTTGAAGGAATTAGCATTAGTTACAGCAGGAATTAACGAATAACAAGACATTAAATCAGTGCATATGGCAACGGAAGTAGCACAAATCGATGTTCAGGTACAAGAAGATCATCACGATCATGATCATGAGCAATCATTCATTTCAAAATATATTTTCTCTACCGATCATAAGACGATTGCCAAGCAATTTCTTATAACGGGTATTTTCTGGGCAATTATCGGTGCAGCCATGTCCGCAATCTTCAGATTGCAGCTTGGTTTCCCTGAGGCTGACTTAGGTTGGTTAAAACCATTATTAGGTAGATGGATTACTGAGACCGGTCAACTAGATCAGGAGTTTTACTTAGCACTTGTAACAATGCACGGTACCATCATGGTATTCTTTGTGTTGACAGCAGGTCTTAGTGGTACATTCTCAAATTTCTTGATTCCATTACAAATTGGAGCAAGAGACATGGCTTCAGGCTTCATGAACATGCTTTCCTACTGGTTCTTCTTTGTATCAGGTGTGATTATGTTCATTTCGTTATTCCTGGAAACTGGTCCCGCTTCAGGTGGTTGGGTAGTTTATCCGCCACTCTCGGCTATACAGACTGCTATGCCTGGGTCAGGAATGGGTATGACATTGTGGTTAATAGCAATGGTATTCTTTATTGCCTCCTCTCTTTTAGGAGGGATTAATTATATTTCTACAGTTGTCAACCTTAGAACAAAAGGGATGACCTTCTCAAGGTTGCCACTGACGATTTGGGCATTCTTTTTAACTGCCGTGATTGGTGTTTTGGCGTTCCCAGTATTATTTGCTGCCGCTTTGCTACTCGTATTTGATAGAAGCTTTGGTACGTCATTTTATTTATCTGAAATATATATTCAAGGTGAGGCACTCTCCAATGTAGGAGGTAGCCCGATTCTTTATCAGCATTTATTTTGGTTCTTAGGACACCCTGAAGTATACATAGTACTGCTACCTGCCTTGGGTATTACATCTGAGGTAATTGCCACGAATTCGCGTAAACCAATCTTTGGTTATAAGGCGATGATCGTGTCGATGTTAGGTATTACTTTCCTTTCGTTTATCGTTTGGGCTCACCACATGTTTGTGTCAGGACTGAACCCTTTCTTAGGGTCAATCTTTATGTTCTTGACTTTGATTATTGCGGTGCCATCAGCAGTGAAAGTATTTAACTACCTCACCACACTGTGGAAAGGTAATATCATATTCACGCCAGCCATGTTGTTCTCAATTGGTTTGGTGTCGGTATTTATCTCTGGGGGTATCACGGGTATTTTCCTTGGTAACTCAGCCATTGATATTCAGTTGCACGATACGTATTTCGTGGTGGCTCACTTTCACCTAGTAATGGGTGCGGCTTCAGCATTCGGTCTTCTAGCAGGGGTTTACCATTGGTTCCCTAAGATGTTTGGCCGTATGATGGATGCGAAGTTGGGTTACATTCACTTTTGGTTAACGTTTATTGGTATCTATGCTGTGTTCTTCCCGATGCATTACATTGGTATCGCAGGTTTCCCAAGAAGATATTATTCATTCACCAACTTTGATGCATTTAGCGGTTTCACTGATTTGAACCAGTTCATCTCAATTGCTGCAATTGCAACATTCTTTGGCCAGTTCATCTTCTTATTTAACTTCTTCTACAGTATGTATAGAGGTAGAAAGGCTACTGCGAACCCATGGAATTCTAATACACTCGAGTGGACTACGCCAATTAATCCTGGTCATGGAAACTGGGAGGGAGAGATTCCTGAAGTGCATAGATGGCCTTACGATTACTCTAAGCCAGGCGCAGAGGATGATTTTATTCCTCAGACTGTTCCATTCTCTGAGACTATGGAATCTAATTTGCCGCATGAAAATGATATGATTGCATTGGAGAAAGAGCAGGCAGAAGAGATCGTAGTGGATGAGTCTGCCGGACACTAAGACAAGATTATTTAGGCGGTTTTCAGCCGTTACAGTGATAGCCGTTTACCTGTTAATAGCAATAGGCGGCATTGTAAGAAGTACTGGGTCAGGGATGGGTTGTCCTGACTGGCCTAAGTGTTTCGGTAGTTGGGTGCCCCCTACGAGTGTAGATGAGCTTCCAGCGGACTACAAAGAAGACTACGTTCAGCAACGCGTTGCTAAGAATGAAAAGTTCTCTAAGTACTTAACAGCATTTGGATTTGATGACTTGGCTTATCAAGTTGAAAATGATCCAAAGATTCTTGTAGAAGAAGATTTCAATGCAGTTAAGACTTGGGTAGAGTATATAAACCGCTTGATTGGTGCGGTTATCGGCCTGTTGATCTTTGGTACTTTTGTGCTGTCGATCAGATTTTGGAAGAAAGATAGACCCATCACCGTTCTTTCATTTGTTGCATTTGTATTGGTCGGTTTCCAAGGGTGGATTGGTTCTATTGTCGTAAGTACAAACTTATTGCAGTGGATGATCACAATTCATATGCTCTTGGCGATTGCCATAGTAGGCTTGTTGATCTATGTTTATTTTAGATCTAAACGAGATAGCCTAAAGCAGCTCAACGATACTCCGAGCAAACTGAAATGGATTGTGATAGCATGTCTATTACTTACAATAGTTCAGATTGTACTTGGAACTCAGGTGAGAGAAGGAGTTGATATGGTCGCAGAATTTGCTGCTAGATCGGAATGGATTTCAAATTTAGGTTTGACTTTCATAATTCATCGCTCTTATTCTTTATTGTTGTTAGCACTGCATGGTTATCTGTTTTACATACTACTGAATAGCGAAAGTTTGAAATCAATTACCAAATGGCTTCTAGTCATCGTGGTGATGGAAATCTTGAGTGGGGCGATTATGGCCTACTTTGGAGTGCCGGCTTTCATTCAACCAATACATTTGTTACTAGGAACACTAATAGTAGGAGTACAGTATTATCTGTTGCTTCTCATTAACCATAAACAGCGGAATATTGCTTGAACCATGATATCAGGTAATTCAGTAAATATTAAATTATCAACTCTTTTTGCTCAGAAAGCAAAGGCTTATGTTGAATTGACAAAACTGAGACTCTCTCTTGTAGTGTCTTTTTCATCTGCATTTGGTTATGTTTTAGCGATGAGAGGAAGTGTCGATTGGATGCAATTGACAATGCTTTTTATTGGTGGATTTCTAATCAGTGGTGCCTCATGTACCATCAATCAAGTATTAGAAGTTGAATACGACAAAGTGATGAAGCGTACGCAAGGTCGTCCACTTCCAACGAATAGATTAACTAACTCTGAAGCACTGTGGTTTGCAGGTATTGTAGCCATTATTGGCCTTTACATGCTATTAATATGGACGAACTGGCTCACAGTTGGTCTGGCTGCACTATCAATGATACTTTATAGCTTTGTATACACTCCATTGAAGAGAGTGGGTCCTGTTGCTGTATTTGTAGGAGCTTTACCTGGAGCATTGCCCCCACTTTTGGGATGGACAGCTGCCACAGGCGACATTACCCATGCTGCCATGATCATCTTTGGTATACAGTTTATTTGGCAATTCCCACATTTTTGGGCTATCGCTTGGGTGGCGGATGAAGATTATAAAAAAGCTGGTTTCAAGCTGCTACCAGTAAAAGGAGAGAAGGACCTTAAGACGGCTTTCCAAATAATGACATACACACTGTTCTTAATTCCTATGGGTTTGCTGCCTATGTATTTTGGATTAACAGGTATTAACTCTGCTGTGGTGGCAACGGTTTGTGGGGTATTGTTCTTGGCATCAACCATTAAGTTGATGAAAGATCAATCAAGGAAGTCTGCTTTGCGGATTATGTTCGGTTCGTTCTTATACTTGCCGATAGTTCAGATTGCGTACTTATTAGACATGGTGAATTGATGGTAGAGGATTATAAACTAGTAGACGTACCGGTAGAGCAACCGCTCTCGATGCATCCAAAGAAGTTTGCACTTTGGTTATTCATTGTGACGGTCGTCATGATATTTGCTGCATTCACAAGTGCGCATATCGTGCGTCAAGCCGATGGTGACTGGTTAATATATGATGTACCACCGATGCTTTGGATTACTTCTGGTATTATTTTAACCAGTAGTGTTTTTATGCAATGGGCTTATATAGCAGCTAAAAGAGATAAGTTAGAGCAAGTGAAGCTTGCTTTATCAATTACAACAATATTGGGGCTGGCATTTTTATACGGCCAGTTTCAGGCTTGGGGCCAATTAGTAGATGCAGGAGTGTTTTTTGTTGGTAACCCAGCAGGTAGCTTCATGTATGTATTTACAGGAATTCATGCCGCACACCTTATAAGTGGTGTGATTTATTTGTTATATATGCTATTTTCGTCCTTTAGATATAAGGTACATGCTAAGAACATGTTGAACATGGACATGTGTACAACATACTGGCATTTCCTTGGTGGACTCTGGATATATTTGTTCATATTTTTATTGCTGAATCATTAATTAAACTGTTTTATGGCAACTACTGCTACAGTAAATAAGAGAAGCTTATGGGGAGGCGGAATTGAGCCCTTCAAAGCCAGCTACGGAAAGCTGATGATGTGGTTTTTTCTACTATCGGATGCTTTTACTTTTTCTGGTCTGCTTATTACATATGCCTTTTTAAGGTGGAGTGCTCCTGCTTATACAGGCGATCCAGAAACTTTTACTTTTTCAACACAATACTGGCCAATACCTGAAAAGGTATATGAAGCTTTTCCAGGGCTGCATGGTGTAGAAGCTCCATTGTACTTCGTAGGTCTTATGACCTTTATTCTCATTTTGAGTTCTGTGACCATGGTATTAGCCGTAGAAGCTGGCCAAAGAATGGACAAGAAAGGTGTAGTCAAATGGATGTTATGGACAGTGATCGGTGGATTTGCATTCTTGGGCTGCCAAGCTTGGGAATGGTCACACTTTATCCATGGTACTGATATTGCCACTATTGGTGATGTCGTTAAGAATGGTATCTGGATGGATAATTATGAAATTATTGGAGCTAACCTTAGTTTCAACCAATATGGTCCTCCAACGTTTGCTGCGTTATTTTTCTTTATTACAGGTTTCCATGGTTTCCACGTATTCTCTGGAGTATTCATTAATGTTATCATCTTCTTCAACGCAGCCAATGGTATGTACGAACGAAGAGGCCATTATGAAATGGTAGAGAAAGTTGGTTTGTACTGGCACTTTGTAGACCTCGTATGGGTATTCGTATTTACATTCTTTTATCTGATTTGACCGACTTTTATCATGGAACAATTAACAAGTAACGTAGTAGTTCAACCAGTAGATAAAGCTAAAATCCGAGGAATTTGGAGAGTAGCTTTGATCTTAGCAATCGTAACAGCTATTGAATATGCTTTTGCTTTCGCTATGGATGCTGGAATGTTGAGAACAGTAATCTTTATTGGTCTTACTATAGTAAAAGCATGGTTTATCGTTAGTGAGTTTATGCACTTAGGCCATGAGGTAAAAGGATTGATCTATTCAATCATTCTTCCAATGATGTTTATCATATGGTTGATCGTAGCTTTGGTGAACCTTGAAGGCGGTGCTATCAAAGAAGCCAGAGGTGTTGTAGATGTAGATCAACCTGCGACTGAACATGTCGGAGGCGAAGAACACTAAATGAAAAGGATTAATTGATATCGAAATCGGGCTATTTTTAATGGCCTGATTTTTTGTTTTAGGATATGAATAAAAAAAGCATCTTACTCTTCTTGGTGATCGGATTACCTGTGGTCATATTTCTATTCTTAAAAGCTTTTGGGAATAACGAATTCACAATTCCTGTTTATTATGAACAAGGCTTAGGAGATTCCCTCAAAACACCCTGTCTCGATCGTTCCACGGAACAGTATATCGTAAAGAATCCAGCATTGCCCCTAGGAGCCCTAAAAGTGGTGCACTTTGAACGAATGGATGGCCCAGTACTCAAGACGCGCTTAGAGGAATTAGAAAGAGTGCAGGATGTGTTTTATGATGTTGATAACGTGCTCCTTCTCACCCAACTCAATGGCACGTCAATAATGAAGAAAGACATCAGCGACTATGATAAAAGGATTCAATTTCTAGACGAGTTCTGGAAAGTGAATGAACTGGACTCTGTTGCTTGGGCTGAGCTCAAATATTGTGATGTGGCCATGTTGCCTCTAGACAATCGAGTAGTATTGGTTGATGAAGAAAATAAGATAAGGGGATATTATAATATTTTAGAGAGAGAGGAAACAGATAGGTTGATTCTTGAGTTAAGAATACTAAATTCAAAAAGAAAATAGAATGTCGAAGCAGAAGATATCCATGTTTTGGATTAAACTCTTATCCATTGCAATACCAATCGCGGTTGCGGTGCTATTGGGACTTCCAACTAAACTAGATTTAGGGGATTGGGTATATACTTTACCTCATGTGATTGGTGTAATTAATACCTTAACAGCTATCTGCTTGGTTTTGGCGATAGTCGCCATTAAGCGGAAAAAGGTTGACCTCCACAAGAAATTCAATTCAGCGGCATTCGTGCTCGGAGCGATTTTTTTATTGTGTTACGTTACCTACCATGCAAGTGCTGAGTCAACTTCTTTTGGAGGAGATGACACGACTAAGTACATCTATTACTTCTTCTTGCTAACACATATTGTATTGTCGATTGGGGTAGTTCCGCTGGTGTTGCTAGCATTCTATTATGCGCTCAATGAGATGATTGATAAGCATAAGAAGATCGTGAAATTTACATTTCCGATTTGGTTATATGTCTCCGTTACTGGCGTGATTGTTTATTTAATGATTAGTCCTTATTACGTCCATTAGTGGGATATAAACGTATTGAAGCTTAACTTCACATTATGTTCAGACGATTGAGAACATGTTTCTTTCTAGTAATTGCCTTGATGTTCGTCAACGCAAGTGTATTCGCACAATGTGCCATGTGTCGTGGTGCAATGGAATCCACTGTAAGTGCTGGGGAGACTTCAATGGCCTCAAATCTAAACCTTGGTATTTTGTATTTATTTTTTGCACCGTATACATTGGTGTGTGTAATTGCTTATTTGTGGTACAGGTCAAGTAAAAAGAATGTCAAGAAAGCCAAAGGTATTAGCACTATTGCAGGGTAAATGCCCTCAGTGCCACCAAGGAAGTTTATTTACCCACGGTTCGCTTAACCTCAGAAAGTTTACGAAAGTTAATCAGTACTGCTCTCATTGTGGCGTTCGCTTCGAGAGAGAACCAAGCTTTTTTGACGGAGCTATGTATATCAGTTACGCCCTCTCAGTAGGCTTGTTTCTGGTAAGTGCTTATATTATTTATTCCTTTTTTCACCCGATCTCCGAAAATGTTTACCTGATAGCCATAGTTTCGGAAGTATTTTTGCTGTACCCTTTCATGTTCCGCTATTCACGCATCTTATACCTCTACCTATTTGGAGGACTTAAGTTTAAGCCTGAATTAGAGGGGAAAGAAAATAATTAGTAGATTCCGTTTCAACGGCATTAGGGTACGATATTTTGAGTAATCAGCAAGGTTTCTTCTGGACCAATAAGTTCCTAATTATCAGTATTGTACTGGTAATTATCACCCTGACTATTGATGAAGCTATATTCTCCGATCAGAGTAGGAGGGTTGACCCGCAGACAACCATCACGAAAAATCTTCATGCATCGCTTAATCAACTTGATAATCATGTTGAAAAGATCAGTGATATAGCCATTGTGGATCTGAATAGACTCTTCAATAGGTTTACTAATAATGAAGAACTGCCCTATTTCATTTATGAAAATGGTAATGTCATCTATTGGAGTACAAATAGGTTTGTCCCTAAGTTCGGGACGCTAGGGGGCACTTACATATACAAGTTCTTAGAACTAAAAAGTGGTCAATATATAGCAAGACGGAAGGTTATCAATAGTGCCCAGAATAGAGTAGTGGAGATTTATGCACTTCTTCCTTTATCGTCTAACGTAACGCTTAATGATTCTTTTATCGAATATGGCCTCAACGGAGAGGTGTTCGGACTGTCATCTTTTACCTTGTCTGGTGAAGAAAGTCAATCAGGAAAAAATATATATTCCCCACAAGGAAGCTTTCTCTTCTCTTTCGATGGCACGGAAAGAATGAAGATCGATTACCCTCGTTTTTCAACTTTAGTTTTTCTTTTATACCTGATTTCTATCGCTGCGTTTATTTGGTCTGGCTTCATTTATAGTCAAAGACTAGTAGCTGATAAAAAACCTTATTTTGGCGTGGCTGTTATCGTGTTTTTTATGCTGATTATTCGGCTCTCGATGCTTCGCTATCAGTATCCAGTGAGTATTATCGAATGGTCACTTTTTCAGCCCGATAATTTTGCGGCCAGTTGGTGGCAACCTTCCTTAGGTGACTTTGTCCTAAACCAAATAGCACTGCTTGTAGTCGTTGTTTACGGTTATAGGGTCTTTATGCAGCATAAGGTGAGAAAGCAAGTGACATCCATTAAAGGAGTGATACTTCCAATGGTGTTGTTGGTGGCAGCTCTATTTTATTTTATTACTGAAGTACAATCACTTCTGCTTAACTCTCAGTGGTCATTTGATGTGGCTAGAGACATCAGCTATACTCCGTTTAAGTTGCTTGCCTATTTGGCGCTGTTTATCATTGCCATCATGCTGTTCTTAATTGGGCAGTACCTAAGCCGAACTTTGCGAGGCATTCCACAACCGAAAGCTATCAACATGACACTTGGTGTCCTGCTTCTTTCTACCATTACTACTGGGCTTGTATTAGAAAATGACAATCTGATACTCGTTGGGTATCTAATGGCTTACTTAATAGTTGTCTACAACTTTAAGCTATCGGATCAATTAGAGAAGATCAATTATAATACCTTCTTGTACTTCTTTATTGCCGCGTTTTTGATGGCGAGTGTATCAACCTCAATTCTAACAAGGCATATTAAGCGAGAGAATTTACAAGACAAACGTGCCCTAGCTACTAGATTATTGACAGAAGAAGATGTTACCGCTGAATATTTCTTGTCTAGAGCACGAGAGAGTATTCAAGGGGATATAAGAATTCAAACGGGGATTACAAGTCCATTCGGTTCGAAGGAACAGATTAGACGAATCATTCAGCGGGTTTACTTAGGCGAATATTTCGATAAATACGAGATTGAAATACTGTTATTCAGTGGAGCAGGTAGGCCAATTAATAGCAATACTTCCGTTGACTATCAAGGGCTTAAAGACACCTATGCTAAAGAAGCCAATGCTACTGATTTTGAAGGCCTTTACTTTTACAGAGAAGATTATCCAATTCGATTGAATCAGTATTACTTATTCAATGAAATCAAGCGCTACGACACCACAATTGGCTATATACTCATCAGGCTTGACCGGAAGGAGCAATTGAACAATAGCATCTTACCAAGATTACTGCTAGATAATGGCTTTGAAGAGGGTGAATTACACTTTGACTATGGTGTTTTTAATAGCCGTGTGCTTGCAGCTTCTACAGGTGATTTTAACTACGGTAGAAATTTTAATGTTAGCGATCTCTCAGACTCGCTTCTATATCAAAAAGGTTTGAGCATTGCAGGCTACCATCACCTTGCCGTGATCGGAGGTGCTGAAAATCAAGTTTATGTTATCAGTAATAAACTTTATCCACCAAAATATCTTGTGACTAATTTTGCCATCTTCTTTCTTTTCATGGTGGCAGCCATTATTCTTATTTTCGGAGTAAGTGGTATGTTCTACAACTTGAGAAAGGCAAGCACTACACTTTCTGCTAAGATTCAGATCCTTTTGAATTTTGCCTTCTTTCTTCCTTTAATTATTGTGAGTATAGTGGTGTTGCGACTTGTAAATCGTACGGTGGAAGAGAAAATTGAGACGCAATATTTGTCTATTACCGAGAGTGCTGCTCAGAACTTAGCCAACCAGCTACAAGACTTTTTGGAAGGGCAAAGTGAGAATAATGAAGCGCTTGAGAACAGGATTACAGAGATCAGCCTCTATGCCCAAGCAGATATTAACCTTTTCAATAGAAATGGGAGACTCATTGCTACCAATCAACGGTTGATTTTTGAAAATGAAATTCTGGCTCCTTTTGCTAACCCAAGTGCTATGGCCAACATAGTTGAGGCAGGAAATAAGGAGCAGCTGAGTATTGAAAGAGTAGGAGAGCTTACCTATCGATCAACTTTTTATGGTATCAGATCAAATGAAGATAACCGGCTCTTGGGTATCCTGACAATGCCATTCTTTGATTCTGAAGAACAGCTCAAGGCAGAGCAGAGAGACATACTTTCAAATATCCTGAATGCCTTCACATTCATCTTTGTGATCTTTGTGGTGCTATCCTTTTTGGCATCCAGAATCCTGACCTATCCATTTAAATACCTTACGCAGAAAATTAAAGAAACAACCCTCTCAACACTCAATGAGCCCCTAGAATGGCAAGCAAATGATGAAATTGGCTTGATGGTTAGAGAGTACAATAAGATGCTTCTCAATCTTGAGAAGAGTAAAAAAGCGTTGGCATTGAGTGAGAAAGAGAGTGCTTGGCGCGAAATGGCGCAACAAGTTGCTCACGAGATTAAGAATCCGTTGACTCCAATGAAATTGAAGCTTCAGCACTTGAAAAGAATATTGAGTGAAGCGCCTGAGTTGGGAACAGATTTTAATCAGCCGATTGATAGCATACTGAATCAAGTAGAAACATTGAGTGATATCGCTACTTCTTTTTCTTCCTTCGCCAAAATGCCAATGCCAATTAGCGAAAGACTCAACTTGGTTGAAGAGCTCCGCAAATCGCTTAGGCTGTTTAAGGGAAATAGAGCTGAGATAAAGTCGAATATCCCAAAGCAGCCCGTATGGATAATGGCAGACACGAAATTACTGGGAAGGATTTTCAACAACTTGTTCTTAAATGCAGAGCAATCCTTAGTTGAAGACCAAAAAGGGGAGTTGTTAATCGAACTTGTAGTGACACACAATAAGGCGCGAATTACGTTTGCAGATAACGGGTATGGTATCCCAGATGACATCAAGGAAAAGATATTTATTCCTAAATTTAGTACTAAGGAAGAAGGTTCTGGTATTGGATTAGCCATAGCCAAACGTGGGGTAGAACATGCCGGTGGGAGTATTTGGTTTGACTCAACTCTTGGAAAGGGTACAACCTTCTACCTAGAGTTTCCACTAACCGATTAATTGTGCTTCGTGGATCACTTGTTTTCTTAGCTACATTATTACTCAGTGTTTCACTAAAGGCACAAACAGGCGAATTATGTAAATGGGTGACAGATTTTGACGAAGGTGTAACCCTTGACTCTTTAACAGTCTATCCTGAATCGATCAGAATATCTAAACCGCGATCTGATATAAAATTTACCTTCGATCTAAATTCAAATAGTATCCTTATCCCAAACCAATGAGCAGACTCTGTACTTGTTTGCTTTCGGACACTACCTTTTGACCTTCATACGCCAAAGACTAATAAAACACTCGATATATACGACTCAACCGCCTTATTCAAAGACGCTGTGTTTTATCAACAGGCACTTGCTTTACCTGTAAGGGAAGAAGTGATAACCACTGAAAACATCACCAAAACAGGAAGTATTACCAGAGGTGTTTCTTTTGGTAATCGCCAAGATGTCTTTGTCAATTCTACGTTGAACTTACAGATGGAGGGGCAGTTAACTGAGAGCGTCAATCTTAGAGCGGTCATTACTGACCGAAATGTTCCCTTTCAACCTGAAGGGAATACGCAGCAACTTCAAGACTTTGATAACGTTTTTATCGAACTCTACAACGACAGGTTTACACTGAAGGCGGGAGATGTTGTTCTCAAAAACAAAGAGTCTAATTTTCTTAGGTATTACAAAAACGTGCAAGGTGCTCAGTTCAAAGTTGACTATAATTTAGCCAATGGCTTTAAGGCACAAACCTCATTAGCAGGTTCTGTAGCCAAGGGACGATTTGCCTCTACTAACATTAATCCGATAGAGGGAGTTCTAGGGCCATATAGAGTTAATGGACCTCAGAATCAAAGATTCTTAATCATTCTCGCAGGTTCTGAAAAAGTTTTTATTGATGGAGAACAGAAGACAAGGGGTTTTGAGAATGATTACATCATCGATTATAACTTAGGTGAGATTACATTCACCAATAAGGTTTTGATTACACAGTTTACTCGAATTAGGGTTGATTTCGAGTTTTCAGACCAGAACTATACACGCTCCATATTTCAAGCGAGCCACTATCAGCAAAATGAGAAATTAAATTTTTCACTGAACTACTACAGTGAAAAGGATAACCGTAATCAGCCTTTAACTTTTGAGTTGAGCGATGAGGAAAAACGTATTCTGGCAGATGCAGGTGATAACCTAGGCCAAGCATTTACCAGTAGAGTTGATAGCATAGGATATACGCCAGACTTAATTCTGTATAGAAGAACTACGGGTAAAGATGCTAATAACATAGACTTCGAAATCTTCCAATACTCAACGAATCCTGATAGTGCTTTTTTCGATGTTCAGTTTTCTGAAGTCGGTATTATGCAAGGGAATTATCGGTTATTGAGTACAACCTCAAATGGGCGGATTTATGAGTGGGTGCCTCCGTTGAATGGGGTTTCTCAGGGTAACTTTGAACCAATTTCTATTCTTAATGCCCCCAATCAAAAGTCAATGTTTACTGCAGGCGGGGGAGCGAAGATCAACAAGTATGATGCAGTAGAAGCTGAGATTGCAGTATCTCAAAATGATGTAAATCTCTTTTCAGAAGTTGATGCCGATGACGATAATGGTACCGCCTTCAAAATCATTCACAGCACTAACGATCGACCAGTAAGCTTCTTGTCAGAATATCAGTTTAATTCTGAACTCTCATTTGAATATAATAGCGAATCCTTCTCTTTCATTGATCGACTCCGCTATATCGAATTTGACTGAGATTGGAGTTACAACCCAAACGATTTCACTCAGAATTTCGCAGAGAACATCCTAAATGCTAATGTGAGTTTATCTAAGGATGCTTCCAATAAATTAGATTATCGATTAGTAAGACGGAAACGTGGTGATGCAGTAGATGGCTTTCAACACTACTTCAACCTGTCTAAAAGCCTTGGTAGACTCCAAACTAGATTCGATGCCTACTTAATGAAAAATGATCAGGTAGCCCTGAGTTCAGAATGGAATCGGTTTAAGTTTGATGTGGCCTATGGTAGCAAATGGTTTATACCTGGATACCGTTACCAACAAGATCGAAATGCCGTTAGGAGCCAATTCGATGATAGGGTAGTGAGTACAGCGATGAACTTTAGTGAACACACATTTTATTTAAAGAATGCCGATACGCTGAAGACCACCTACGGGATTGATTATCAATTAAGAGAAGATAGGCTGCCAATAAATGGAATGCTCTTAGATAACAATCAATCAGAGACATGGAATGCTTTTTTCCGAACAAACTTCGATGATAATAACAGACTCTCATTACTCTTTACCTATCGAAACCTTGAAAACCTCAATGAAAGTGGTATTGATAGAAATGATGAGACCATCATGGGTAGAGTTGATTGGGTAGGCTCCTTTTTTGATCGAATTGTTCGTTCTGAATTGAATTACAACCTGTCCAATAGCCGAGAATTGCGAAGGGAGTTTATTTTTATCCAAGTACCAACTGGCCAGGGTACGCACACTTGGAGAGACGATAACGGGGATGGTATACAAGACCTCAATGAGTTCTACTTAGCGATTAATCCAGATGAGAAAAACTACGCGAAGATCTTTGTGCCAACAGATACTTTTGAAGAAGCCTTTAATACAATCATATCATACCGTTTTAACCTGAACTTTCCGAGAGCATGGAACAATGAGGCTGGAATAAAAAAGGTTATTTCACACTTTTCAAATACCACGGCTTGGTCATTGAATTCGAAAATTACTGATGACGACCTAGGGAGTCGATTGTTACCGACAAATGTACCTGATTCTCTGGTGTTAGGATTAAATGAGAGTGTCAGGTCAACGCTGTTTTTCAATCGTTCTAATACTAAGTTCGGTGCGGATATCGGTATCGCTCAAATTCAAAATAAGCAATTGCTCTTGAATGGATTTGAACGAAGAGCCAACCGTGATATTAGAACACATTTCCGCTGGAACCTTAACCGATCGCTAAACCTAGATGTCAATTATATTGATGGAAATAGAAGTAACGCCTCAGATGTATTGGTACCAAGAAACTATCAAATTGAACAGACGACATTTCAACCTTCCTTATCTTGGCAACCCTTCAGAACAATCAGGATTACTGGTAAGCTTTCACAGAAGGATAAAAGGAATGTCCTCTTCGAAGGAGCTGGAGAAACTGCTACCCTTAGAGAGCTAGAGTTAAGTATGCGTTATGCAAAGGCAGCCAAGACTACCTTAAGTAGTGGGTTTCGATTTATCAATATAGACTTTCAGGGCACTGAGAATACGCCTACGGGCTACGAGTTATTGGAAGCATTAAGGCCAGGGCAGAACTTAACCTGGAATATCAATTGGCAACAAAAATTGGGTAAGGGACTTCAGCTGGTACTACGTTACGATGGCCGAAAATCAGCTGATAGCAGGGCTGTCCATTTAGGCAGGGTTCAAGTCAGTGCGCTCTTCTAAATAATTGATTAAGGACTATCCTAACTCCTTGATCTTCCGCATCATCTTATTGGCAAAAACGAAGTTGTCGAGTTCTTGAACACCGGAATGAATAATATCATTACTGGATCCTTCCCAGAGTTTGCGGCTATTAGAAATAAACAGGATATACTCCCCAATCTCCATTACGGAGTTCATATCATGGGTTACAATCACTGTCGTAATTTGATACTCATCCGTTATTTCTTGAAGCAGTTGATCAATTTGAATCGAGGTCTGCGGATCAAGACCTGAGTTAGGTTCGTCACAGAAAAGATATTTTGAGTTGTTGACAATGGCTCTGGCAATACCAACACGTTTTTGCATACCTCCACTTATTTCGGAAGGCATCCTCTTGTTTGTGTTTTCAAGCTTTACTCGCTTTAGAATGAAGTTGACCCGATCCAACTTTTCATCTTCAGGCATGTCCGTAAGTATATCAAGGGGGAACTTTACGTTTTGCTCTACATTCTTCGAATCAAATAGGGCACCACCCTGAAACAACATGCCAATTTCTCTTCGGATATCTGTTTTTGTATCACGGTTGGCACCAATAAAATTGCGACCATTATAGAGTACCTCCCCATTGTCAGGAGTAAGCAGACCAACAATGTTCTTAAGCATTACACTCTTACCCGATCCGCTGGCACCAATAATTAAATTTGTTTTACCTTTTTCAAAAACACAATTGATGTCTTCGATCACTATTTTGCCGTCAAAGGACTTGGTAAGGTTTTTAACTTCTATCATCAGACAAGTAGTAATTGTGCTAAAACAAAATCACTTAGTAATATCGCGATACAGCTAACCGTCACAGCCCTAGTACTAGACTGACCAACCTCTAAGGCACCGCCTTTGGTATAGTAGCCCATGAATGCTGAAATTGATGCTACTAAAAACCCAAATACGACTGACTTGATGAGTGCGAAGTAAACGCTGAATTCATTGAACTCTAGTTTCAACCCTGACAAATAGTCAGCAGGGGCAAGCACACCACCATATTTCGCTGCTAAAAACCCTCCACCAATGGCTAGGCTACCTGCTAGGATCACAAGGAATGGATACATGAGTAGGGTAGCAATGATCTTAGGTAACACCAGGTATGAAGCCGAATTGATGCCCATTACTTCTAAGGCATCTATTTGTTCGGTAATCCTCATTGTTCCAAGATTACCGGCAATACTAGAACCTACCTTACCAGCGAAAATAATTCCTGTGATGGTAGGAGCGAGCTCCAAAATGGTCAAATCTCTTACCACAAGTCCGATGACATTGTCAGGGATCAAAGGATTAACCAAGTTATAGGCCGTTTGAAGCGTAGAAACAGCGCCCATAAACACTGATACAATGGAAACTAAAATGATGCTATTGATCCCGATTAAGACACATTCGTCTAGCACTAGCTTGGTATAAGTCCTGAAAGACTCAGGGTTCTTAAAAAGTGTACCAAGAAATAAAATGTATTGTCCGAGTTTCCGCATTAACCTTATTTATTCCTATTGGAATCAATTATTGGTAAAATAGCAAAAACTTGCCTTAAGCTCGTCCAGAAATCAACAAAAAAGGATCTCTCTTGTTACCCATCTATTCTTACGCGTGTTTTAAATAGAACAGATTAACTTTGAGTATTAAACGATAGATATGAAAAAACTGGCTGTAATTAGTAGTGGAACAAAAGGGATTGGAAGAGCTACGGTGGAGAAGTTTCACAAAGAAGGCTTTGATGTGGCTACATGTTCCAGAAATATGAAAGACCTTTTAGCCCTTAAGAAGGAACTAGAAGGAAAGAATGGCGTAGGATCTATTTATGTAAAGGTTGCTGATATGTCTGATTCAAAACAGTTAACAGATTTCGCTGACTTTGTCAAAGACCTCAACCAACCTGTTGATGTATTGGTGAATAATACTGGCGTGTTTCTTCCGGGAGCTGTACATGAGGAAGAGGAAGGCAGCTTGGAGAAGATGATCGAAACGAATCTATATAGTGCTTACTACCTGACCCGGGCATTTATCAATGACATGAAAGAGAGAAGAGAGGGCCATGTTTTTACCACAGGTTCTATTGCTGGAATTCAAGCCTATGCGAATGGAGGTAGCTACTCTATCTCAAAGTTTGCTTTGCATGGCTTTACTAAGGCATTACGTGCTGAAATGATGGACTTTGGTGTTAGAGTTACCTCATTACTGGCTGGCGCTACCTATACCGCAAGTTGGGAAGGTGTGGAATTGCCAGAAGATCGATTTATGAAAGCTTCGGACATAGCAGATGCGATTTATTCAGCGAATGCCTTGTCGAAGCATACAGTAGTTGAAGAAATATTACTTAGACCTCAGCTGGGGGATATTTAAATGGCCTCTGATAAGAAAAAGGAAAAGAATTTCTGGCACTCATTTCATGGGTATAAAAGCCCTAGTGAGGTGCCAAATGCTGTAAAGCGACTTAACTATAAAGACGAAGATATCTATGATATGCATCTTGCATGGATTGTCGAGAGAATTGAGTCTATTGAGATTTTAGACTTAGATAATACATTTATTACAGCTGAAGGGCTACTGGAGTTGTTAAAGCTGAAAGAACTAAAAGAACTCTCGCTAAAAGGGTTGTCAAATATTGGTAACGAAGCTATTGCTAACCTTGCTATTATCCCTTCGCTCTCATTTCTTCACTTGGGTGGAACATCTGTGACACTTGAAGGTTTAAAGGGATTGAAGGAGTCTGAACACCTAAGAGAATTGATTCTTTCAAGTACGACATGGACCGATGAACAAGTAGAAGAACTTGAATTAGCACTGCCTAATGTTGAGGTTTTCGTCAATCGAAATTAGAATTGTCTTTCATTATTCTATTTTGAGCCAACAAATCCCCTCATTTCAAGTTAACTTTGAAGCAATTAGGAACACATGAATTCTAACTTAGCCTCAGTCAAAAAATATTGTAACAGCCTTGTTGAATACAGCCGTAGAAAGACAATCCCTGTCCAAGTCGGAGATGTAATCATTGGCGGAGACAATCCAATTGTCGTTCAGTCAATGACTACCATAGACACTATGGATACAATGGGTTCTGTTGAGCAGACATTGAGAATGGTTGAGGCGGGTTGTGAATTGGTTCGTATTACTGCACCTAGTCTTAAGGAAGCTGAAAATCTGAGAAATATCAAAGCTGAATTAAGAAAACGAGGATGCAATGTTCCACTCGTAGCCGATATCCACTTTACGCCTAATGCAGCAGAATTAGCCGCACAAATTGTCGAGAAAGTTAGGGTTAATCCAGGCAACTACGCGGATAAAAAGAAATTTGAGAACATTGAGTATACAGATGAAACTTATGAGGCTGAATTGCATCGAATCCGAAAAAGATTTACGCCTCTAGTTGAATTATGCAAGACCCATGGAACGGCTATGCGGATAGGAACCAACCATGGTTCACTCTCCGATAGAATCATGAGTCGCTATGGCGATACGGCTTTAGGTATGGTTGAGTCAGCCTTAGAGTTTCTAAGAATTTGCGAAGACTTAGACTACTACCAGATCGTGATCTCCATGAAGTCGAGTAACGCCCAAGTTATGGTAGAGGCATATCGACTGTTAGTGCAAAAACTTGAAGAGGAAGGCCTGAAGCCATATCCATTGCACTTAGGTGTGACTGAAGCGGGAGAAGCGGAAGATGGTAGAATTAAATCAGCAGTCGGGATTGGTACGCTGTTAGAAGATGGATTGGGCGATACAGTAAGGGTATCTTTGACTGAAGAGCCTGAACTTGAAGCGCCTGTCGCACAAAAACTTGTAGATCGCTATAATGATAGAGCAGGGCATGCTGTGATTGCGGCAATCGATGAAAGTCCTATTGACCCTTATGCTTATCATAAAAGGGGGACAAGAGAAATTATTAACATTGGCGCTACAAATGTGCCACGAGTAATTGCTGATTTTAGTCAATTGGCAGAAGTCACCATTAAAGATTTAAAAGCGATTGGTCATTTCTATTTGCCAGAACCGGACAAATGGACAATGAATGATCAAGGAGCTGACTATGTCTACTCTGGTGGCAAGGCCATCTCATATATGCTACCAAACGGTATCAGAGAAATCATAGATTACCCGGTTTGGAAACAGTTAGAAGACAAGAAAAACAGACACCCACTTTATACGCTTGAGCAAATTAAGGAAGCAGCTACTGCTGATGATTTACTCAACTTTATTAGAATTGACGCAGACAAGTTAGATGGCGAGACAATGTCGATTCTTGAAGCGGATAATCTTGTTGTACTATTGAGCACAAGCAATGCACATGCAATGCCTGCTTTGAGAAGGTTCTTTTTTGAGTTAGAGAAACGAAATCTTCGGGTTCCCGTAATCATCGAAAGAGGTTATAACATTACGGATGAAGAGAATTTCTTAATTGAGGCTTCCACCGATATTGGAGGCCTTCTGGTTGATGGTTTTGGAGATGGGGTGATGCTAAGCGCATCGACTAATGATGGTTTAGAATTGTTAAAGCTAAAGAATCAAACCGCATTTGGTATTCTTCAGGCAGGAAGAACCAGAATGACTAAGACGGAATATATTTCATGTCCGAGTTGTGGTAGAACCTTATTTGATCTACAGGAGACAACTGCTAAAATCAGAAAACGTACTGATCACCTGAAGGGTGTAAAGATCGGTATCATGGGCTGTATTGTAAATGGACCTGGTGAAATGGCCGATGCAGACTTCGGTTATGTGGGTTCTGGAAAAGGAAAGATTACTCTTTATAAGGGACAAGAAGTAGTGAAAAGAGGTGTGCCATCAGAGCAAGCTGTTGATGAATTGATAGAAATAATTCGCAATGACGGAAAATGGATGGAGCCGCAAACAATAGGAGGATAAACAGATGTCAGAAGAGAAGAAAAATACTGAAGAAAACGAGAGAGTGAAGTTGACAACTAAGGAAGTGTTCGACTTTGGTCCTTTATTGGGTTATTTCTTTCGTAAGAAGGATCCCAATAGACCAACAAACTTCAATTTGAGAATGATGCATGGGGTGAATAAGATTTCCATCCTTATGTTTCTAGTTGCCTTGACAGTGATTATTGCGAGAGCTATCTCCCGCAGTATGTAATCTGCCAAACCATTTTTTAAGCTTATGTATATTGATGAATTCAGAGACTATTGTCTCGTAAAACCGGGTGTTACGGAAGAGACACCATTTGGTCCTGATACCTTGGTTATGAAGGTGATGAATAAGGTATTTGCCCTAACAGGGATTGTAGAATATGAATTCATTAACCTCAAATGTGATCCAGAAAGGGCTGCAGAACTTCGTGAACAATATGAAGGTATTCGGCCGGGATGGCATATGAATAAAACCCATTGGAACTCAGTGTTTGTAGACGGCTCTGTTCCAGAAAACCTAATGTGCGAGTTGATTGATCATTCTTACGAGCTTATTGTCGACAGCTTGCCCAAAAAACTCAAAGAAGAGTTGAAGGGAATGATGAATTAGAAATATTTAATGAAGAATGACTATTACTGATTGACAGATAGTTAACATTTTGAGGAGAAAAATAAACTTCACCCAATCACCCAATCACCCA